>JALSJL010000200.1 GCA_026989405.1 Marinosulfonomonas sp.
AGCACCCCCGAGATTGCGGCGCGGCTGGCACGGCTGGAACAACTGATTTCGCGGCGCGTTCGGCGCTATCGCAAGCAAACCCTGCTGCATGGCGCGCAAGCGCCGGTCACGCCCGGCAGCCTGTTTGCCCGCACCGACGCCATGCGCTGGCTACAGCGCACAACACATCACGTCGAGCGCGCGGTTCACTACGGCAATGTCGCGGCGCAGGAAATCAGCCGCGCCCCCGGCAAGGAAAGCCCGTCCCCGGCAGGGGGCTGAATTCACAGGCTCGCGTCAAGCGCGGCCAGCACGGCGTCGCCCATCTCGGTGGTCGTCGCCGGTTTGCCGCCATCGGCCTGCATCAGGTCGGGGGTGCGCACGCCATCGGCCAGCACCTTTTCAACCGCCGCTTCCAGCCGGTCGGCCTCGGCGCCCTCGTCGAAGGAATAGCGCAGCGCCATCGCGAAACTCAGGATGCAGGCGCAGGGGTTGGCCTTGCCCTGCCCGGCAATATCGGGGGCCGAGCCGTGCACCGGCTCATACATCGCCTTCGGGCGGCCGTTGTCCATCGGCGCGCCAAGGCTGGCCGAGGGCAGCATCCCGAGCGAGCCGGTCAGCATTGCCGCAACGTCCGACAGCATGTCGCCAAACAGGTTGTCGGTCACGATCACGTCGAACTGCTTGGGGTTGCGCACCAGCTGCATGGCGCCGTTGTCGGCATACATGTGGCTCAGCTCGATATCCGGGTAGTCGGCGTCATGCACCGCCTGCACCACCTCGCGCCACAGGATGCCGCTTTCCATCACGTTGGCCTTTTCCATCGAGCACAGCTTGCCGTTCCGCTTGCGGGCCAGATCGAAGGCTGCGCGCGCCACACGCTCTATCTCGCTTTCGGTGTAGCGCTGGGTGTTGATGCCGACACGCTCGTTGCCCTCTTCGAAGATGCCCCGTGGCTCTCCGAAATAGACGCCTGACGTCAACTCGCGCACGATCATGATATCCAGCCCGGCCACCACCTCGGGCTTGAGCGATGAAAAGTCGGCCAGGGCGTCGAAACACTGCGCCGGACGCAGATTGGCGAACAGGTCCATTTCCTTGCGCAGGCGCAAAAGGCCGCGTTCGGGCTTCACGGAAAAATCCAGATCGTCGTATTTCGGCCCGCCCACGGCGCCGAGCAAGACCGCATCGACGTCCTGCGCGCGGTCCATGGTGGCATCGGCCAGCGGCACCCCATGCACGTCGTAGGCCGCCCCGCCCACAAGGTCTTCGCTTGCCTCGATCTCCATGCCGCGCCTGTCGTTGAACCAGTCAATGATCCGGCTGACTTCGGTCATGACTTCGGGGCCGATACCATCGCCGGGCAGGATCAGAAGCGTCTTCTTGCTCATCGGGGTTTTCCTTGTGCATTTGGTCGGGCTTCGGCCTAGCCGGGCCGTTCGCGGGCGTCAAGCCAATGCCGAGGCCAGCGCGTCCCAGATCGTGCGAATTCGCGCGTTGGTGCGCAGGGCCTGGGGCGCCACCAGCCAGACCGGCAGCGTCGGCAGATCCACGTCGGGCATGACCCGTTCGACCAGCGGGTCGGCCTCGGCAATGGCGACCTGCATGCCGCCGATGCCGCAGCCTGCACGCACCAGGTTCCAGTGCACCGCCTGATCGTCACAGCGAACCGGAAAGAAGTCGCGCGTCACCTCGACCCCCATTTCGGCCATCGCGCGGATGATCAGGTCATTGCGGTCATAGCCGACGAAATCCAGCTCCATCAGGGCTTCCAGACTGTCGGGCCGCCCGACCCTGTCCAGATAGCTGCGCGCCGCATAAAGCCCGATCGCGCGCTCGCCGATTTGCCGGGCGATCACGTCGGGCTGGGTCGGGCGATACATGCGCACGGCGATGTCGGCCTCGCGGAAGATCAGGTTTTCGGCGGTGTCGGAGGGAACCAGTTCGATGGCGATCTGCGGCCAGTCGCGCCGCATCCGCGCGATGATCGGCGGCAGGGTGAAATGCGACATGATCACGCTTGCGGTGATGCGAACCGTGCCGCTCAAGTCCTCGCCGCGTCCTTCCGCCGCCAGCCGCAGGCGCGCCGCCGCCTGCTGCATGTCGCGGGCGTGCGCGAAGATTTCCAGCCCCGCCGCCGTCAGATCCAGCCCCCTGGGAACGCGCCGGAAAAGCTCGACCCCAAGCGCGGCTTCCAGCGCTTTTACATGGCGCCCGACTGTCGGCTGGCTCTGGCCCGTCCTGCGCGCGGCGGCGGAAAGCGAGCCGGATTCGGCCACCGCGCAGAACGATTGCACCATGCCCCAGTCAAGCTGATCAATTGAAACATCCATTCATTATTGAATACTGGATCGGCATAATTGGTCAATTCTTATTCACAATCGAATTGATATGTTGGCCGTGAAGTCAATTTGAAAGGAACCGACCCATGTCAAGCACAGCCCTGATCCTCGGCGCCTCCGGCAAACTCGGCCACCACGCGGCCGCGGCCTTCCGCAAGGCCGGATGGCAGGTTCGCAGCTACGACCGCAATGCAGGCAACATGGTCGCCGCGGCCCGCGGCGCCGATGTCATCGTCAACGGGTTGAACCCGCCGAACTACCACGACTGGGCCGGGCTGATCCCCAAAATCACGGCCGAGGTCATTGCCGCGGCGCGCGCATCCGGGGCCACGGTGATCGTGCCCGGCAACGTCTACAACTTCGGCGCAACACCCGGCACCTGGGACGAGACCACGCCGCAAAACCCCGGCAGCCGCAAGGGACAGATCCGCAAGGAAATGGAAGCCGCCTATCGCGCCAGCGGCGTGCGCACGATCATCCTGCGGGCCGGCAACTTCATTGACCCCGAGCGCGACGATGACGTGATGTCGATGATCTATCTGCGCGCCATCGCCAGGGGCAAGGTGACCAGCCCCGGCGGCCCCGACGTGATGCAGGCCGCCTGCTACCTGCCCGACTGGGCGCGCGCCGCGGTGCTGCTGGCCGAGATGCGTGATGATCTGGCGCCGTTCGAGGACATCCCCTTTCCGGGCTACGCTTTCAGC
>JALSJL010000201.1 GCA_026989405.1 Marinosulfonomonas sp.
GGGCAGGTTTTCCGGGCTGAACCCGAGCGCCTTGATCACCAGGTCGGCGGGCTCCACATAGTCCGCCCCCTCGATCACCTCGGGCGTCTGCCGGCCGCTGGCATCGGGCGCACCCAGGCGCATTTTCTGCACCATGACGCCGGCCACCTCATCGCTGCCAACAAAACCCTTGGGCGCTGCCAACCAGATGAATTCGACACCCTCTTCCTCGGCGTTCTGCACCTCGCGCTGGCTGCCCGGCATGTTGGCCCGGTCGCGCCGATACAGGCATTTCACGCTTTCCGCGCCCTGGCGTATGGCCGTGCGCACACAGTCCATCGCGGTGTCGCCGCCGCCGATCACGACAACGCGTTTTCCTTCCGCGTCCAGCTCGCCGCTGTCAAACTCGGGCACGTCGTCGCCCAAGCTTTTCTTGTTGCTGGCGATCAGGTAATCGATCGCCCGCACAATGCCATCGGCCCCGCTGCCGGGAAGCTGCAAGTCTCTGGATTCATAGACCCCTGTCGCGATCAGCACCGCGTCGTGCATGCCGCGCAGCGCATCGAATGCGATGTCGGTGCCGACGTTGGTATTGAGCGCAAACTTGACGCCGGCCTGTTCCAGCTGGGTAATGCGGCGCTGCACCACGTCCTTTTCCAGCTTGAAGCCCGGGATGCCATACATCAGCAATCCGCCGGCCCGGTCAGAGCGTTCGTAGACCGTGACCTGCAGCCCCTGGGCGCGCAGCATTTCCGCCGCCGCCAGCCCGCCGGGGCCAGAGCCGATGATGCCGACGCTCTGGCTGCGCTCGCTGGCCGGTGCGTTCGGCTTGACCCAGCCCTTTTCCCAGGCGGTGTCGGTGATGTATTTCTCGATACTGCCGATCGTGACGGTGCCGTGGCCCGACAGTTCGATCACGCAGTTGCCCTCGCACAGCCGGTCCTGCGGGCAGATGCGGCCGCAGATTTCGGGAAAGGTGTTTGTCGCCTGGCTGATCGCATAGGCTTCTTCCAGCCGACCGGTTGCGACCATCCGCAGCCAGTCGGGGATGTTGTTGTAAAGCGGGCAGTGATTCTGGCAATAGGGCACACCGCACTGGCTGCAGCGGCTCGATTGCTCGCACGCCTTTGCGTCATCGAACTCGTCGTAAATCTCGTTGAAATCGTTGCGCCGCAAACTGGGCGGGCGCTTTTCCGGCATTTCGCGCGGCAGGTCGACAAATTTCAACATCGGTTCCTTGGCCATCTGGCACGATCTCACTTTCATTCCCAAACAGCCCACTTCTAGATCGCCGGAAAGGGAAATAAAAGTCATAAAGGTTGACCTTTTAAAAAGATTTATCGCTACCCGCGGAAGCGGCTCTGTGTATACGCCCCACTTAAAGTCAATTGCATTGACCTATTTGAAGTCTTTTCATTTGAAACCCATCGGTTACCGTGTGGCCGATTTTCCTGTGGGTGCACGTCATGTCGGTTCTTCATCTTTTCCTCGTTGCGATCATCCAGGGGGTTACCGAATTTCTGCCGGTATCATCTTCCGGGCACCTGATTCTTCTGCCAGCCCTTACGGGGTTTTCCGATCAGGGGCTGGCCATAGATGTGGCCGTGCACGTTGGAACCCTTACCGCCGTCATCCTGTTTTTTCGCCATGATGTCCTGCTTGCCCTGACCGGAGTCGGGCGCCTTGTCCGGGGAAGGGCCGATACCCCCGGCGCAAAACTTGCATTGCTGCTGATTATCGCCACAATCCCGGTTGTTCTTGCCGGTCTCGCCATCCAGATGACCGGCCTTGCAGACCGCATGCGCTCGGTCGCGGTAATTGGCTGGACCATGCTGATTTTCGGGCTGGTGCTGTATTGGGCTGACAGACAGGAACCTTCACCCAAGCGTGTGGACGGCTGGAGTTTTCGCGACGCCATCATCATGGGCCTGGCTCAGACTCTGGCGCTGATCCCCGGCACCTCGCGCTCGGGGATCACGATCTCGGCGGCCCGGAAACTCGGATACCAGAGACAGGACGCCGCGCGCCTGTCGATGTTGATGTCCATACCGACAATCGCGGCTTCAGGCCTTTTGCTGGGGCTTGATGTTCTGGCCGGCGCCGATATCGGCCTGGCGCGCGACGGTGCCATTGCAGCGGCCTTGTCCTTTCTGGCAGCGTTGATCGCCCTGACGTTGATGATGCGGCTTTTGCGCAGCGTCAGTTTCACACCCTATGTGATCTACCGCATCTTTTTGGGGCTTTTCCTGCTCTGGATCGCCTACAGCTGATCGGGGGAAACAGAATAATTTCAATATGATTCCGTGACTTGCATGGTTTTCCGCCCTTCTACTAAACATTTAGTTTGACAGAATTCCATTCCCGCCCGAAACTGCTCGCAGTCGGCACCTGTCGACGCAAAACAAAAAATTTTGGGAGGAGAAAAGATGCGCAAGTATCTGCTCTCCGCAGTGGCGGCGACTGCCGTGATTGCGGGGTCAAACGGCGCGATTGCTGATCAAGCGGCCGCTATCAAGTGGATTGATCAGGAGTTTCAGCCATCAGCGTTGAGCAAGGAAGAGCAACTGGCCGAGATGGAATGGTTCATCCAGGCCGCGGCTCCGTTTGCCGGCATGGAGATCAACGTGTTGTCGGAAGGCATTCCGACGCACAGCTACGAAAGCGAAGTCCTGGCCAAGGCGTTCGAGGACATCACCGGGATCAAGGTCAACCATCAGATCCTGGGCGAAGGCGAAGTTGTCCAGGCCGTCCAGACCCAGATGCAGACCGGTCGCAACCTGTATGACGCCTATGTCAACGACAGTGATCTGATCGGCACGCACTCGCGTTTGCAACTGGCCTATAACCTGACCGACTGGATGGCCGGCGAGGGCGCAGACGTCACCAACCCCGGGCTGGACCTGGACGACTTCATCGGCACCCAGTTCACAACCGGCCCCGATGGCGACCTGTATCAGTTGCCGGATCAGCAATTCGCCAACCTCTACTGGTTCCGCAAGGACTGGTTTGACCGCGAAGACCTGCAGGCCGCCTTCA
>JALSJL010000202.1 GCA_026989405.1 Marinosulfonomonas sp.
AAAACCGACTTTCCCATGCGCGCCGGTCTGCCCGGGCGTGAACCGGGCTGGCTGGAGCGTTGGGAAAAAATCGGCATCTACGACCGTCTGCGCGAAAAGGAAGGGCGCGAGCCCTGGGTGCTGCACGATGGTCCGCCTTATGCCAACGGGCACCTGCATATCGGACATGCCCTGAACAAGATCCTGAAGGATTTCGTGGTGCGCAGTCATCAGATGATGGGATTTGATGCGCGCTATGTGCCGGGCTGGGATTGCCACGGGCTGCCGATCGAGTGGAAGATCGAAGAGCAATACCGCGCCAAGGGCCGCGACAAGGACGAGGTGGACGTGGTGGATTTCCGCCAGGAATGCCGCCGCTTCGCCGAGGGCTGGGTGGACATCCAGCGCGAGGAATTCAAGCGCCTGGGCGTCACCGGCAACTGGGCCGACCCCTATCTGACGATGGATTTCCACGCCGAAGCGGTGATTGCCGCGGAGTTTCAGAAGTTTCTGATGAACGGGACGCTTTACCAGGGCTCAAAGCCGGTGATGTGGAGCCCGGTGGAAAAGACCGCGCTGGCCGAGGCCGAGGTGGAGTATCACGACAAGGAAAGCTTCACGATCTGGGTGCGCTTCCCGGTGCTCGACAGCCCGAATGCGGCCTTGAAGGGGGCGGATGTGGTGATCTGGACCACGACGCCCTGGACGATCCCGTCAAACAAGGGCGTGGTTTACTCGGAAGACATCGACTACGGCGTTTACGAGGTCACCGAGGTGCCCGGCGAAAGCTGGGTCAAGGTGGGCGACCGGCTGGTGCTGGCCGACAAGCTGGCCGAGGGGGTCATGGCATCGGCGCGGGTCGAAGGGTTTACGCGGGTTTCCGATACCGGCGATCTGGCGGGCACGACGCTGGCCCATCCGCTGGCGGGTGCCGAAGGGTCGGGCGGCGAATGGGACGATCCGCGCGATTTCCGCCCGGCCCCCTTTGTCACCGATGACGAGGGCACCGGGTTCGTGCATTGCGCGCCATCCCACGGGATGGAGGAATTCGAGCTTTACCGCGATGCGGGCATGCTGGAACAGGTGATCACCTATAATGTGATGGAAGACGGATCGTTCCGTCCCGATCTGCCGTTTTTCGGTGGCAAGCTGATCCTCAAGCCCAACGGCAAGGAAGGCAACGCGAACAAGGCGGTGATCGACAAGCTGGTCGAGGTGGGCGGGTTGCTCGCACGCGGCAAGATCAAGCACAGCTATCCGCATAGCTGGCGTTCCAAGGCGCCGGTGATCTATCGCAACACGCCGCAGTGGTTCGTGGCCATCGACAAGGAGGTCGGTGACGGGCAGGACGAGAACGGCAAGACCATTCGCGCGCGTGCGTTGACCGAGATCGACCATGTGAACTGGACCCCGCCCACCGGGCGCAACCGGCTTTATTCGATGATCGAGGCGCGCCCCGACTGGGTGCTGAGCCGCCAGCGCGCCTGGGGGGTGCCGCTGACGTGCTTTGTGAAAAAGGGCGCTCTGCCGACGGATGCGGATTTCCTGCTGCGCGATGCGGCGGTGAATGCGCGTATTGTCGAGGCCTTCGAGGCCGAGGGCGCCGATGCCTGGTATGCCGAGGGCGCAAAGGAACGGTTCCTGGGCGGAGACTACAAGGCAGATGATTATGAGCAGGTGTTCGATATCCTGGACGTGTGGTTCGACAGCGGCTCGACCCATGCTTTTGTCTTGCGCGACCGGCCCGATGGGTCGCCCGACGGCATCGCCGACCTTTACCTTGAGGGCACCGACCAGCACCGGGGCTGGTTCCATTCCTCGCTGTTGCAGTCGGTGGGCACCACCGGGCACGCGCCCTATCGCGGGGTGCTGACCCACGGGTTCACGCTGGACGAGAAGGGCATGAAGATGTCCAAGTCGCTGGGCAACACCATCGTGCCGGAAACCGTGGTCAAGCAATATGGCGCCGATATCCTGCGGCTGTGGGTGGCGCAGGTGGATTTCACCAACGATCAGCGCATCGGACCGGAGATCTTGAAAGGGGTGGCCGACAGCTACCGGCGGCTGCGCAACACCATGCGCTTCATGCTGGGTTCGCTCTCGGCGTTTTCGGAAAGAGACCGGGTCGAGCCGGCGGAGATGCCGGAGCTGGAGCGCTGGGTGCTGCACCGTCTGGCCGAGTTGGACCATCGCATGCGAACGGGCTATTCAGCGTTTGATTTTCAAAGTGTTTTCAAGGAGGTATTCACCTTCGCCACGGTCGACCTTTCGGCCTTCTACTTTGATATCCGCAAGGACGTTCTGTATTGCGATGGCGACACGCCAGAGCGGCGCGCGGCGCGCACAGTGCTGGATACCCTGTTTCATCGCCTCACCACCTGGTTGGCGCCAATGCTGGTTTTCACCATGGAAGAGGTCTGGTTGGAGAGGTATCCGGGCGAAAACAGCAGCGTTCATTTGCAGGATTTCCCCGAAACACCGGCAGACCTTCTGGATGAAGGGCTGGCCGCGAAATGGGCCAGAATTCGCAATGTGCGCCGTGTCGTGACGGCTGCACTTGAAGTGCAACGGCAAGACAAGGTCATTGGCTCGTCTCTGGAAGCGGCCCCGGTTGTCCATGTGCGCGACGCCGACACGCTGGCGGCGTTGAAATCGGTGGATTTTGCCGAAGTCTGCATCACGTCGGCGATCACACTGACCGACACGCCGATCCCGCCCGAAGCCTTCCGCATGCCAGAAATCGATGGCGTGGGCGTCGTTTTTGAAAAGGCGGCCGGCGAGAAATGCCTGCGTTGCTGGAAAATCCTGCCGGATGTGGGCAAACACGGCCATCCTGGCGTTTGCGCACGTTGCGATGCGGCGCTCGGCTGATGGCTGCGATCCTGGTGGATACACCGCTGGGGCGTTTACGGGTGAGCGAAAGCGGCGGCGCGATCACCGCGCTTGCCTGGGGTGGTGAACCCGACGGTGCACAATGCGCTGTTCTGGACAAGGCACGCCGCCAGTTGGCGGCCTATTTCGCGGGTGATCTCAGAGAGTTTGACTTGCCCTTGCATGTGGAAGGTTCGGATTTTCAGCGCGCGGTCTGTGCTGCAATGCAGGCCATCCCGCTCGGCGAAACACGCAGCTATGGCGAACTTGCAACTGCCCTTGGGGTGCCGGCACAGGCGGTGGGCCAGGCCTGCGGCGGAAATCCGATCCCGGTGATCATCCCGTGCCACCGGGTGCTTGGGGCCAGCGGCCTTGGCGGCTATTCCGGCGCCGGTGGCATCGAAACCAAGGTGGCATTGCTGCGCCACGAAGGCGCAGCGGGGCTGTTGATTTGAGCTTTGCGGTCTTTCTCTGGGTGATGGCGGCGGCCTTGCTCCATGCGGTCTGGAACGCGATGGTCAAGACCGGCGACAACAAGCTGACCGGCATGTTCATGGTGGCGCTCGGAAACGGCGTTCTGGGGCTGGCCGTCGTGGCCACCCGCCCGCTGCCGGGGGCCGATGCATGGGTGTGGATCATTGCGTCGGGGTTGATCCGCACCGCCTATCTGCTGTTTCTTGGCCATGCCTACGAGCACGGGGATCTCAGCCGCGTCTATCCAATCGCCCGCGGCGCGGCGCCGCTGTTTGTCCTGCTGGTCAGCGGGTTGTTTCTGACCGATGTGATCACCGGAACCGAACTGGCAGGCATCCTCGTGCTTGGAACGGGCATATTGTTGATGGCGCAGGGGGCCTTTTCCAACGGCGAAAACCGGCGGCTTGTGCCCTTTGCCATCGGGTCGGCCATGGCCACGGCGGCTTATTCCATCGTTGATGGGATCGGGGCGCGCGAGATGGGGGACGCCATCGCGTTCACCGGCTGGGCGCTGGCGGCAACGGCATGGTTCTACACCCCGGCGGTGGTGGCGCTGAAGGGCCGCGCGGTGCTGCGGGCCGATGCGCGCATGTGGCTGTCGGGCAGCATTGCCGGCTTGGCCTCATATGTCGCCTACACGATTGTCGTCTGGGCCATGACCCAGGCCCCGATTGCGCTGGTGACCGCGCTGCGCGAAACCTCGATCCTGTTTGCCGTGCTGATCGGCTGGCTGTTGTTCGGCGAGCGCATGGGCTGGGGCAAGGCGCTGGCGGCGGCGCTGATCGTGGGCGGGGCGGCTTTGACGCGGCTCTGACGCGCCATCACCTGTGGGCGATGTGCCACAGCTTTTTGCGCGCGCCCGGTGGCTCAAGGTGGCGATAGCACATGTTGTCAAAGAGCTTCCAGTCAAGCGCCAGGCCCCGTTTGACCAGTTCCGCGGCGATATCCCGGCCGTCGGGAAGATAGCACACGGCGACCAGCCGGTCATGCGAGCGCTCGCCGGTCAGCTTTGCGGTAATGGTCTTGCCCTTGCACAGGGCGACCATTTCCCATTTTGCCTTTTGTCCCCACGGCTGATCCAGTTCGGGCGCGTCGATACCCGCCAACCGAATTCGGGTCTTTTGAATGACGATCGTGTCGCCATCAATGACAAAGCACTTGCCGCGGATCTCTTTTGCGCAGGTCGGCGCAACGGCCCGGCCCGTTGTTTCGTTGTCTGGTTTCGCCGTCTGGCGCACTGGCTGGCGGCGCTTGGGTCCGGCGTCAGCCGCAGGCAGCCGCGACCGGCGGGTGCGCGGCCCGGGCGGTGGCGGGGGTCGTGGCGCAAAAACGGATATGATTAGCCGAAAAAACCCCAATGATCCTGCCCTGTCGAAACCGGAGATCATCAAGGCACAGGATTTTGTCCTAAGTTTGGCGTGCCGGGATCAATTGCTGCAGAGCGCCCGCAAACACAATATAGATTGACGTCGCCACCAGCCCCCAAAGCGCCCAGCTTTCAGGGTGGAAATCGACCCAGGCGGCCCAGCCGGCAAAGACCGTCCAGGCGAGCGTCATCGGCAAGGAGATGAACCGCCAGCGTTCGGTGCGCACCGGGTGGATGAATTTCACCGGAATG
The DNA here is from genome assembly GCA_026989405.1 of Marinosulfonomonas sp. Taxonomy (GTDB): domain Bacteria; phylum Pseudomonadota; class Alphaproteobacteria; order Rhodobacterales; family Rhodobacteraceae; genus JAJRUE01. The sequence continues at coordinate 4,943 of JALSJL010000202.1, forward strand.
AACATGAGCGCGGCAAGCACCGCCACGATCACAAGGATGACCCAGAAACTCGGCCTGATTGCGAACAGCACCAGGACCACCATGTTCCAGCAGCCTGGAAAGCCCGAAAAGGAGTTGTCTTTGGTTTTCATCCGCGTGTCGGCAAAATACATGGCGCTGCCAAAGGTAATGACAATGATCGCGATCCAGCCCGTCCATCCTGGCAGCAGCCCGGATTTGAACAGGGCATAGGCCGGGACGAAAACATAGGTCAGATAATCAATGATCAGATCCAGCAGGACGCCGTCAAACTCGGGTGCGTTTGTCTTGACCTCATATTTTCGGGCCAGCGGGCCATCTATGCCGTCAACGAAAAAGGCCACTACGAGCCAGAGAAACATCAGGCTCCACATTTCGTCGACCGCCGCCAGCATCGCCAGCATGGCGAACACCGCGCCGGTGGCCGTCAAAAGATGCACCATCAATGCCTTGGTTCGCACGCTCATGGTGGCTACATGACCGAAATGCCGGTTGGAGACAATGACATTTGAAATTGCCATTCCGCGACTGTCAAAAATTCATGAGGCCCGAGGGTGTGCCTTGCCATACACTTCCATCAAACGGGCGGTATCGACGCCAGTATAGGCCTGCGTGGTTGAAAGCGAGGCGTGGCCCAGCAGTTCCTGGATGGCGCGCAGGTCACCCCCGGCGTTCAGCAGATGGGTGGCGAAGGAATGGCGCATGGCATGCGGGGTAGCGCTTGCCGGCAGGCCCAGTTGCATCCTCGCGCGCTGCATGGCCCCGGCGATCTGACGGGCATTCAGCCGACCGCCGCGCTGGCCGCGAAACATCGGTGATCCGGGATCCGCCGGAAACGGGCAAAGCTGCATGTAACGCGCCACGGCCTGACGTGCGGCGGGCAGAACCGGCACCTGCCTTTCCTTGCCGCCCTTTCCTGTCATCCGCAGCACATCCGGCAGCGGATGCTGGTCGGCGGTCATGCCCAGAGCCTCGGATATTCGCAGCCCGCAGCCATATAACAGCGTCAGGACGGCCATGTCGCGGGCGGCAACCCAGTCTTCGCTCGCCAGATCTCCGACCCGGTCGATCATGGCGCGCGCGGCATCTTCAGCAAGCGGGCGGGGCAGTTTTTTCTGAAACTTCGGGGCGCGCGTTGCCAGAACGGCAGTCGCATCAAACCCTTCGTGGTTCGAGACCCAGCGAAAAAAGGACTTTACCGCCGAAAGCGCGCGTGCCAGCGACCGCGCCGATACGCCGCGCCCGCGTTCATGCGCCATCCAGGCCCGCATATCCGTAAGTCCGATCTGTCGGAGCTGTGAGGGGCCGACCGGCCCGCCCAGATGAACGCCGAGGAATGACAGGAATCCCAGGATGTCGGACTGATAGGCCTTCAGAGTGTTGGCCGCAGCGTTTTGCAAGGCTTTTTCATGCGCCAGCCAGTTGGCAACGGCATCGGCCGCCGCGGGGGATATGTGCGTCAGCTCAGCCAGCGGCGCATCGCCCGTTCAAAGGCGCCACCGAAAAAGGCCAGCAGGTCGGTCCCCTGGGTCGGCTTGAACTGATGCGGGTCTTCGCTGCCAAGGGCGAGCATGCCCGGCAGCCGCCCGGGTCCGAAATCGAGCCGCAACAGGGCCTCGGATTGGATCCAGTCCGAGTTCTCGCCGTAGACATCGTCGGTTTCCGGCTGGATTTGCCGAAGCGTGACCGCGCGCGCAGGGATGTTTCTGCCGCTCGTGATATAGGTGTCGATCCATCCCTTGTCGACGATTGCAAGAACATCACCAAGCCTGGACAGCGCCGCCATTTCGCCGTCCTGTGCCGTTTCCAGCACGAGGCGCAGGGTGTCGACCCGCATGATTTCGGCAACGTCCTGCAGGTCCGTGAGAAAAGAGGTGAACTCCGTGGCTTCAAGAATACGCAAGACAGCGCGATGGATGACGTTTGTTCCCGCCAGGTTTTCATAGGCCGCGGCGATGACGCTTCTGTGGGTGTCTTCCAGCCGCCCCAGCCGGCTTTCCAGCCTTTCCAGGGCGATCCCGCGCAGGTCGACGACATCCGGTCCAAACGTCCCCTGATCGGCATGGGCGACTGCGCGCAGAACCTCCCGGTCCTCAAGCACGATCTCGGGGTTGGCCAGGATCAGTTCCCGAATTTCACTGATGATTTCCGACGATTTCTTGATTTGAGAGTCTTCGCGCATTCAGACGTGCTTTCGGGTCAGAGAATTTTCTGACCCGTTTTTGCCCAGTCTTTCAGGAAACCGTCCAGCCCTTTGTCGGTCAGCGGGTGGTTTGCCATCGCTTTAATCACATTGGGTGGCGCAGTTGCCACATCGGCCCCGATCAGGGCGGCCTGGCTCATGTGGTTGGCCGAGCGGATCGAGGCGGCGAGGATCTGGGTGTCAAAACCGTAGTTGTCATAAATCTGGCGGATATCGGCGATCAGGTCCATCCCGTCCATGTTGATGTCGTCCAGCCGCCCGATGAAGGGAGAGATGAAGGTGGCACCGGCCTTGGCTGCCAGAAGCGCCTGATTGGCGGAAAAGCACAGGGTAACATTGACCATGTTCCCTTCGCCGGTCAGCACCTTGCAGGCTTTCAGCCCGGCCCAGGTCAGCGGCACCTTGACCGCGATATTGTCGGCAATCTTCGCCAGCTTGCGCCCTTCGGCGATCATGTCGTCAGCTTCAACAGCGACGACTTCGGCCGAGACCGGGCCGGCCACGATCGAGCAGATTTCTTTCGTGACTTCAAGGATGTCGCGGCCCGATTTCAGGATCAGCGATGGGTTTGTCGTGACGCCATCAGCCATGCCCAGTTCATTGAGTTCGGCGATCGCCTCGACGTCGGCCGTGTCCACAAAGAATCTCATTGTCATGCCTCGCGCATTGATATCTGTTTCAGTACTCTAGTTAACGTAGGTCATGGGCAGCGAAAAGGCCAAACGGGCGGATGGCGGCGTGAGCGAGACAACATTCTTCGATGAAGGCGATCTGGTTGCGGTGCTGACAGCGCAGCCGCTTGACCGCCTTCTCGACTACAAGGCCCCCGAAGGCGGCTGTCTGACGGGCGCCTTTGTCGAAGTGCCATTGGGTCCGCGCAAGGTGATTGGCGTGGTTTGGGGCCCGGGCAAGGGGGACTTCGACATCAAGAAGGTGCGGCCGGTCATTCGGGTTCTGGACGCCGCTCCGATGCGGCCGGGCATGCGCGAGTTTCTGACCCGCGTTGCCGACTATACCCTGACGCCAATGTCGGCGATGGTGCGCCTTGCCACACGTTCGCCCGGGCTGGGCGACCCGCCGTCGATGCGCAAGATATATCGGCTCGGACAGGGAGAGCCGGATCGGTGGACGCCGGCTCGGCGCAAGGTTCTGGGCGTCTTGCAGGAGTTTGGCGGGTTGTCCTTCACCTTGCGCGAACTGGCCGAGATGGCAGGGGTGTCGGGTTCGGTCATCAAGGGCCTGGTGTCACAGGGTGTGGTCGCCGAAGAACAAAGCCCGCGCGATGTGCCATACCCGATGCTCGATCCGAAACGCGCCGGTGTGGAACTGGCGCCCGATCAGTTGGCGGCGGCCGACAAGCTGCGAGAAAAAGTGAAGTCGGGCTCATACGGCACGACCCTGCTCAAGGGTGTCACCGGTTCGGGCAAGACCGAGGTCTATCTTGAGGCCGTGGCCGAGTGTCTGCATCAGGGGCGGCAAGCCCTGGTCCTGTTGCCCGAAATTGCCCTGACGGCAGAATTCCTGAACCGGGTCGAAGAGCGCTTTGGCGCCCGCCCGGCCGAATGGCATTCCGGCGTCACGATGACCGAGCGGCGGCGCTGCTGGCGCATGGTGGGCGAGGGCGGCGCACAGCTTGTTGTTGGCGCGCGCTCGGCGCTGTATCTGCCATTTCGGGAACTGGGCCTGATCGTCGTCGACGAAGAACACGACACGTCATACAAGCAGGAAGACGGCGTGGTCTATTCAGCGCGCGACATGGCCGTCTTGCGCGCGTCCATCGAAAGCGCGCAGGTCGTGTTGGCGTCGGCCACGCCCTCGCTTGAAAGCTGGGCCAATGCGCAAGCCGGGAAATACGACAGGCTCGAGCTGACATCGCGCTTCGGGCAGGCCAGGTTGCCGCAACTTGCCGCGATCGACATGCGGGCCGAGACACTGGCGTCCAACCGCTGGATTTCGCCGACCCTTCAAAAGGAGGTGGCCGCGCGTGTCGGTCGTGGCGAGCAATCGCTGTTGTTCATCAACCGGCGTGGTTACGCACCCGTGACCATCTGCCGGGCCTGCGGCAACCAGATCGGGTGCGATCATTGCGATGCGCGCATGGTCGAGCACCGGTTCCTGAAGCGGTTGGTCTGCCATCAATGCGGCGAAACCAGACCGATGCCCGAAAAGTGCCCCTCATGCGAGGCCGAAGGCCGCCTGGCCCCGGTCGGGCCGGGGGTGGAACGGCTGGCGGAAGAGGTTGGCACGCTTTTCCCCGATGCCCGCATTGCAGTCTTGTCGTCTGATCTTTTCGGCTCTGCAAGGGCGTTGAAAGAGCAGATCGTCAGCATTGCCGAGGGTGCTGCCGATATCATCATCGGCACGCAACTGGTGGCCAAGGGGCACAACTTTCCCTTGCTTACGCTGGTTGGCGTGATCGATGCCGATCTTGGGCTGCAGGGTTCTGACCTGCGCGCCGCCGAGCGCACGTTTCAACTGATGCGGCAGGTGTCGGGGCGTGCCGGACGCGCTGAAAAACGGGGTGTGGCGCTATTGCAGACCTTTCAGCCCGAGCACCCGGTGATCCGGGCAATTCTGGCCGGCGACGAGGAAGGCTTCTGGCGGGCTGAAGCCGCCGAACGAAAAGCCGCCGGTGTTCCGCCTTACGGCAGGTTGGCAGGGATTATCCTGTCTTCGCCCAATGTTCAGGAGGTCTTTGATTTCGGGTCTGAAATGGCGCGTCGTGATGCGCCTTTACGGGCCATTGGCGCGCGGCTCTACGGCCCGGCCCCGGCCCCGATTGCGCGCATCCGCGGACGCCATCGCGTGCGTTTGCTGGTCAAGGCGGACAAAAACGCGCCGATCCAGAAGGCACTGTCGGCCTGGGTGTCCCAGTTCAGAATTCCGGGCAATCTCCGACTTCAGATTGATATCGATCCGCAAAGTTTCTATTGACCGGCGCCGTTGCGATGAGCGCCCTGGAAATCACGAAAAACCGCGGCCACCAAGGGGTGAAGCGCCAATCTGATTCTGGGCAGATGCGGCATGCGGTGTTTTCCCGGGGGCGTCCCCCCAGGCAGGCCAACGGGTCGGCTTTCGCACTTTTTTCTCGCAACGCCCGCCGGAAGGCCCTATGCGGAAACCATGACTGAATCCCAAGTCAAAAACGCGCATGAGCTGCCCGTCTGGCGCCGCCCCGTTGCACTGCTGTTGCTGGCGGCGTTTGCCATGCCGGTTGCGTTCAGCACCTGGAGCGCTCTGCTGAACAATTTCGTGATCGAGCGGGCAAGCTTTACCGGCTCCGACATCGGCTGGCTGCACACGGTGCGCGAAATCCCCGGTCTGCTCGCGGTGGGTGTGCTGGGCCTGCTGCTGTTCATCAGGGAGCAGGTTCTCGGGCTGGTCGCATTGGCGGTCTTGGGCGCCGCCACCGCAGTAACCGCCTGGTTCCCGAGCTTTGGCGGCCTGTTGACCCTGACGCTTCTGTCGTCTTTCGGGTTCCACTATTTCGAGACCGTCAATCAGTCGCTTCAGCTTCAGTGGATCGACAAGAAACGCGCGCCACAGATCCTGGGATGGATCGTATCGGCCGGATCGGCCGCGGCGCTGTTGTCATACGGGTTGCTGGTGGTTGGTTGGAAGACCTTCGATCTGTCCTACAATTTCGTCTATCTGACGGCTGGCGGATTTACCTTCCTTGTTGCCGTTTTCTGCCTGTTTGCCTATCCGGTTTTTCGGGCAGAGCACACGCAGCATACGCATATGGTGCTGCGAAAACGCTATTGGCTCTACTACGCGCTGCAATTCATGTCCGGCGCGCGGCGGCAGATTTTCGTGGTTTTCGCGGCGTTCATGATGGTCGAACGGTTTGGCCTTGAAGTGCATCAGTTGACGGCGCTTTTCATGATCAATTTCGTGGCCAACATGATCTTTGCGCCGATGATGGGCAAGGCAGTTGCCCTTTGGGGCGAGCGTCGCGCGCTGGCCTTTGAATATATCGGGCTGATCGCCGTGTTTCTGGCCTATGGCGGCATCTATTACCTTGGCTGGGGGGTGGTGATCGCGGCCGGGCTGTATGTCATTGACCACATGTTTTTCGCACTGGCCTTTGCGCTGAAGACCTACTTTCAGAAAATCGCGGACCCGGCGGATATCGCGCCCACGGCGGCCGTTGCCTTCACGATCAACCATATAGCGGCTGTCGTCCTGCCCGCGCTCTTGGGGTATCTGTGGCTTGCGGCGCCCGGTGCCGTCTTCGGGTTGGCCGCGGCCATGGCGGCGGTTTCGCTTGGCCTTTCCCTGATGATCCCGCGCCACCCCGAGCCGGGGAATGAAACCATCTGGTCGGCGCGGCTGCGGGCGCCCGTAATCTAGCTTTCGCTCGCCTCGCGCGATAGTCTTTTGGCGGGCCCGCCAACAACGGAGAAGTCGATGTTCGCATCACGCAAGACCGAAATGGTGACCCCGGCCAACGCGCTTGCCGGGCGGGTGCAGCCAATTCCGACCGCCGCAACGCACCATGTGTTCGGCCGTCCGCTGTCCGGCGATGTGCCCCAGGGGTTTGCGCAGGCCATGTTCGGCATGGGGTGTTTCTGGGGGGCCGAGCGGATGTTCTGGCAGATCTCCGGCGTATGGATGACCCGCGTTGGCTACGCCGGCGGCTACACGCCCAACCCGACCTACCAGGAGGTGTGTTCGGGACAGACCGGCCACAATGAGGTTGTGCACGTCATTTACAATCCGGCAGGCGTTTCCTTCCAGGATTTGCTTCGCGCCTTCTGGGAAGGCCATGACCCGACCCAGGGCATGCGGCAGGGCAATGACCGGGGGACGCAGTATCGCTCGGGCATCTATGTGCATGACGATGAGCAAGAGCGCCTGGCGTCAAGAACGCGTGAGGCGTATGCCGACAAGCTGGCGCGGGCCGGACTGGGAAGCATCACCACCGAAATTGTCCGGGCGCCGGAGTTTTACCATGCCGAGGCCGATCACCAGCAATACCTGGCGAAGGTTCCCGGCGGGTATTGCGGACTTGGCGGCACAGGTGTCAGTTGCCCATTGCCAACCGGCGTGGGTGCAAGGCCCTGAGGTTGTCGATTGCCGAATTTCCCGGCGCCCTGCCCAAACCACATAGCGGAGAGCGAAATGCCCACATTCACGGCCAGGTCCACCGTCGCAAGCCAGGGCGATGCAGAACGCTTGAGCGACGCCCTTGAACGGCTCGTGCCTGAACCGATCGGGATCGGGTTGAACAAGCTGGAAGATGAACCGGATGGATGGGAGGTCGAGGCCTATTTCGACCGCCGCCCCGACGCGGTCCGCCTGGACCTGTTGGCGGCCTCGGCCGGTTCGCCCCCCTTCGCGATCTCGCAATTGCCCGAGACCGATTGGGTGGCCAAGGTCGAGCGCGACCTGAAGCCGGTGACAGCAGGCAGGTTTTTTGTCCATGGCGGCCACGATGCGCAAAAGGTGCCCGACGACGCACTTGGCCTGCTGGTCGAGGCCTCGCTGGCATTTGGAACCGGCCACCACGGAACAACGATGGGCTGCCTGCGCGCTCTCGACAGGCTGGTCGACTCCGGTCAGGTGTTCAACAACATTGCCGATGTTGGATGCGGAACCGCCGTGCTGGCGATGGCCGCGAGGCTGGTCAGCGACGGTGCGATCATTGCCAGCGATATCGACCCGGTGGCGGTTGAGGTTGCCAGGGACAACATTCAGGCCAACGGATTGGGCGACACAATTGAATGCGTGGTCGCGGCCGGTTTCGGCCATCCGGCCCTGCGCGATGGCGCGCCATTTGACCTGATATTTGCGAACATCCTGAAGGGGCCGCTGATAGACCTTGCGCCCGACATGGCCGCCGCGTCATCGGCCGGAGGCGTCGTGATTCTATCGGGCATTCTGAACGAACAGGCGGACGACGTGCTGCACACCTATTCACAGTCAGGATACAATCTTGTGGAAAAAGAAGAGATTGGTGACTGGACGACGCTCACATTGCGCAAATCGGGCTGATTGTGGGACGCAAAGGCGGATTGCCTTATTTTTGCCCCAATTCAGCCAATAGCTTGGCTCAGTTCTTGTATGGTATCCGAGGTAATGATGACAGACGAAAAGCAAATACAGTTCAGGCAGAGGCTCCAGCAGATCGGGCGAAAGCACCGCAAGCTGGAACATGGCTTTGTCACGACGGTATTGCCCGATGGGTTGATTGTGGCAAAGCCACATCGCAAGCAACCGCACCATGTTGTTCGCAGTGTTTTTCTGTGTCTGACCGTGATGTTGGCTTTCAAGATTTTCCTGTATCTCGAAATCGGTCACCAGGCCTACGTGGCGCGCGTCGCTCAACTGCAGAGCGGAAGCGTGCTCGACAAGGTTGGCGCCTATGTCATGTATCCTGATCCGCTGACCATCAATCTGGCACGCATCATTCGCCGCTGACATCTGTCCGGCGTCAAGGCCCGGGTAATGACATGAAGACGGCCGCCGGCCAGAACCGGCGGCCGTTGCCGCGCATGCTGACCCGTGAATCAGAAGCGGAGCACCTCGACATCGCCGCGGCACAGCCCGATATCTTCCAGTTCGCGATCGCTCAATTTACGCAAGGAAGCCCGCGTGAGCCGGGTATCGTTCCAGGCCCTGAAGGATGCGATCAGTGTCCAGATGGCCGTGGCCGGTCGGGCGAACAGTCCGGCCCCGAAGCCGTGCTGGCGATGTGTATCGATAACAGCCATGATGGGTGTCCCTTGCAAGATTGTCATGAGGCCCGCCGCGTAATTGCTTCGGTCTGCCGGCAACTAGAGCGCAGCGAACTGTCTGACAAGCTGCTTTTTTTGCTTGCCACACATGCAGAAATTGCATGCCGGTTGCGTGTTGCGAAAACATGCAAGCGGGAAGCCCGCCGGCAAGAATTTCTGGCGGATGTTCGCCTTTCGTGCTAGTCCGGCCAAAAGCAACGAGAGCAGGGCGACGAAATGCGGATATTGGGTATCGACCCCGGGCTTCGAAATCTTGGCTGGGGCGTGATCGAGGTGCAAGGTCCGCGCATGACGCATGTCGGCAACGGCGTCTGCCGTTCTGTCGGTGACGACCTGTCTGGACGCCTGCTGAGCCTGTTTGACCAGTTAAGCGAGGTCGTCAGCAGTTTTCGGCCCGAACTGGCCGCTGTCGAGCAGACTTTCGTCAACAAGGACGGGGCGGGCACGCTGAAGCTGGGACAGGCGCGCGGGATCGCCTTGCTGGTGCCGGCGCGCGCTGGCCTCAGCGTGGGCGAGTATGCCCCAAACACGGTCAAGAAAGCTGTCGTCGGCGTCGGTCACGCTGACAAACGGCAGGTGCTGCACATGGTCCAGCTTCAGCTTCCCGGAGCAGCAATTTCCGGCCCGGATGCCGCCGACGCCCTTGCGATTGCGATATGTCACGCGCATCATTCCCAACATGCCGGGCGCCTTGATGCCGCTTTGCGAAAGGCCAGCGCATGATCGGCAAGATTTCCGGGCGGATCGACTACCGCGGATCAGACCACCTGTTGATAGATGTGCGCGGGGTCGGATATGTCGTCCATGTTTCGCAACGCACCCTGGCCGGCATGCCGGGGCCGGGCGAAGTGGCGGCGCTTTATACCGATTTGCTGGTGCGTGAAGACCTGTTGCAGCTTTTCGGTTTTTCCACACTGGTGGAAAAGGAATGGTTCAAGCTTCTCAAGAGTGTGCAGGGCGTCGGAGCCAAGGCCTCGATGGCCATTCTCAGTGCGCTTGGGGCCGATGGCGTCAGCCGGGCGATTGCCCTTGGCGACTGGAATGCCGTCAAGGCGGCACAAGGAGTGGGCCCGAAAATTGCACAGCGCGTGGTGAATGAATTGAAGGACAAGGCGCCCGCCGTGATGGCCATGGGGGCGCAAAGCCTCGCGATGGCTGACAATGCCCCGGTGGATGAACTGTTGGAGCCTGTGCGTGCTCCGAAACCGCAACCCCCGGTGCATGCCGGGGCACAGGCTGATGCGCTGTCAGCCTTGCAAAACCTTGGCTACAGTCCGGGTGATGCGGCCGCGGCCGTGGCCGAGGCCGCCGGCCAGATGCCTGACGCCGATGCTGCCGGGTTGATCCGGGCGGCCTTGAAACTGTTGGCCCCGAAAGGGTAGCGCGATGAGCGAGCCTGACCCCACATTGCGCCCGGCGCCCCGCCCGGAAGACGAAGACCGCGCCTTGCGACCGCAGGTGCTTGACGATTTCATCGGTCAGCAAGAGGCGCGCGCCAACCTGCGCGTGTTCATCGAAAGCGCCCGGATGCGCGGCGAAGCAATGGATCATACCTTGTTTCATGGCCCCCCCGGTCTGGGCAAGACCACGCTGGCGCAGATCATTGCGCGCGAGCTTGGCGTGAGCTATCGCATGACAAGCGGGCCGGTGCTGGCCAAAGCGGGTGATCTGGCCGCCATTCTGACCAATCTCGAGCCGCGCGATGTGTTGTTCATTGACGAAATCCATCGCCTCAACCCGGCGGTGGAAGAGGTTCTGTATCCGGCACTGGAGGACTTTGAGCTTGATCTGGTGATCGGTGAGGGCCCGGCGGCGCGCACTGTTCGCATAGAACTGCAGCCCTTCACGCTGGTGGGGGCCACAACGCGACTCGGGTTGCTGACGACGCCGCTTCGCGACCGGTTCGGCATACCGGTTCGGTTGCAGTTTTATACCGTCGGCGAGCTGGAAGAGATCGTGGCGCGCGGGGCCCGGTTGCTGGGTATCAAGGCGGCCCCCGACGGCGTGCAGGAAATTGCCAAACGCGCCCGCGGCACGCCACGCATTGCAGGTCGATTGTTGCGCCGGGTCGTCGATTTTGCGCTGGTTGAGGGCGACGGCTCGATCACCCGCCAGGTGGCCGATGGCGCGCTGACGCGGCTGGGTGTTGACCATCTCGGGCTGGACGGCGCCGACCGGCGTTACCTCGGGCTGATCGCCGACAACTACGCTGGCGGACCGGTCGGGATCGAGACACTTTCGGCTGCCCTTTCCGAAAGCCGCGATGCGCTTGAAGAGGTGATTGAGCCGTTCTTGCTGCAGCAGGGGCTGATCCAGCGAACGCCGCGCGGCCGAATGCTGGCGGCCAAGGCGTGGTCACATCTGGGCCTGGCGCCGCCTTCGCAGCCCGGGCAAAGCGATCTGTTTGGCAAGTGAAGAGTTCAGGCCAGCTTCATGCAGATGGACAAGGAACGACACCAGTGACCCCGGACCAGATTGAGAGATATTTCAAACGCGGCGAGGATTTTGCCTTCGCACGGTGGGAGCGGCCGATCGTGCCGATGGTTCTGGGCGTCGAAGCCGAAACGCTTTCGGTGGTGAAAGGCGCGATCGAAGCGATTGTTGCCCTTGCCGGTCACAAAATGGCCGAGACAGACCCTGAAATGGGGGCAAACCTGTATTTTTTCTTCCTGCGCAGCTGGGCCGAGTTGCGTGATGTGCCCGAACTGGAGGGGCTGGTTCCGGGGCTGGCCGGCATCATTGAGCGTTGTGAAACGGCGAACGCAAACCAGTATCGCCTGTTTCGATTTGAAGAAAACGGCGCGATCCGGGCGGCCATCGTGTTTATCCGGATGGACCGGGAACTGTCGAGCCTGCCTGCCGATGCCCTGGCGCTTTCCCAGGCGACACAGGTCATTCTGGACTGGGGCGAAGACGCCTTCCGCACCCGCTCACCGTTGGCCGTGGCCGTAGGCCAGGCGGTGCTGCGCCCGGAGGTGGCTGACCTGATCCGCGCAGCCTATGCGCCAGAACTTCCGGCGGCCGCTTCCGACCGGTCCTTCGCGCTGCGCCTTTTTGCGCGCCTTGGGCAGTAGGCCCCGCCCGCGCCGTTGTGACCGGCGCCACGACACGAACAGCCCCACGCCGCCTGCAAGGATCAGGGCTCAGGCGATTGGAGCCGGCCCGAAGGTTTCGCGCAGGATGGCGTTTTCGTCGATTTCTCTTCCGACAAGCCGGAATGAGATGGCAAGGGCCGGGCCGGCCAGCAAAGGCGCGGTCGAAATCACCTTGCCCACGGTCGCTTCCTGGCTTGTAGAGCTGCGCTGCATTGTGCACCTTTCGACCAGTTCATCAAACTCCAGGAGAGGGTCAAGTGGCCCGGCACCAGGCATGCACCAGTTCAATCTGCGCGTTTATTATGAAGATACCGACCTTGCCGGGATCGTCTACTACGCCAACTATTTGAAATTCATCGAGCGCGCCCGAACCGAGTTCATCCGCACGCTTGGCATCGATCAGAAGGCGCTGCGCCAATCGGATGGCTTCGTGTTTGCCGTGCGTCGGGTCGAGGCGGATTACCTTTTGCCTGCGGTCTTCGACGATGAACTGCAGGTGTTGACCCGCCCCGAAGCGATCACCGGCGCCCGCATCGTCCTGCGCCAGGTTGTGAAGCGCGACAGCGATGAACTGTTTTCGGCACTCGTGACCATCGTGGCGCTGGGCGAAAACGGCCAGCCGCAACGACTTCCGGCAAACATCCGCCTGCTTTTGCAGCAGTGAGCGCGGTTTCTCGCGGTTCTGACGCGCTTGTGTTGGCATTCCCCCTGTAAATCCGTTAATCTGCGTGTCATCAGGTGCCGCGAAAAGACGGCCCATAAAAACGAGCAGGTAAAATGGAAACCGAAACCCTTGCGATGGCGCAGGAGATTGACTTCTCCATCATTGCGCTGTTCTTGCGCGCCACCCTGGTTGTGAAACTGGTCATGATCATGCTGGTCGTCGCCTCTTTCTGGTCCTGGGCGATCATATTTCAAAAGCTGATCGACTATCGCCGAGCGCGCGATGCCGCCGCGCGTTTTGACCAGGCCTTCTGGTCCGGTGAGCCACTGGACGAGTTGTATGACCAGATCGGGCCCGCGCCGGACGGGGCCTCGGAAAACGTGTTTTCGGCCGGCATGCTGGAGTGGCGGCGAAGCCATCGTGATGACGGTGAACTGATTGCAGGTGCACAGGCGCGCATTGACCGTTCAATGGATGTTGCCATCGCAAAGGAAAGCGAAGAACTGACGCGCGGCCTGCCGTTTCTGGCAACCGTCGGCTCGACCGCGCCTTTTGTCGGTCTGTTTGGAACGGTCTGGGGGATCATGAATGCCTTTATCGAGATTGCCCAACAGCAAAGCACCAATCTTGCCGTTGTCGCCCCCGGTATCGCCGAGGCGTTGATGGCCACGGGGCTTGGGTTGTTTGCAGCCATTCCGGCTGTGGTTTTCTACAACAAGCTGTCGTCGGATGCAGATCGGATCATCTCGGGCTATGAGGCCTTCGCAGATGAGTTTGCAACCATCCTCAGCCGTCAGCTGGACAGCTGACATGGGCGCGGGTGTCGTAAAAGAGGCGGGCAAGGGGCGGCGCAGGCGCCGCAGACGTGGCGGCAATTCCCATCTGGTCGCCGAAATCAACATCACGCCATTTGTCGATGTCATGCTTGTCCTGCTGATCATATTCATGGTGGCCGCGCCGCTGACCACGGTTGGCGTGCCGGTGAAGTTGCCCGAAACCGCGGCAACCTCATTGGCAAATGAGCAGGAAGAGCCGTTGACGGTGACCATCACTGCCGACGGGCGGCTGATGATCCAGACCACGCAAATCGCTCCGGATCAGTTGATCGGAAAGCTGCGGGCAATTTCCAGCGAACGCCAGAACAACAAGATTTTCCTGCGGGCTGACGGGGCCATCCCCTATGAGCAGGTCATGCAGGTCATGGGTGCGCTCAACGCCGGTGGGTTCCGCGATATCGGCCTTGTGACCGACAGTGGCGGACCGCGGCTGGACGGGCGCGACGAATAGGGTCGCGGTGTGAATACCGGCGCATATATCTCGGGCATCGCACATGGGCTGCTGATCCTGTGGTTGCTGTTTGGCGGCTTCTTTCTGAGCAGCCGGGAACCGGAACCGGC
>JALSJL010000203.1 GCA_026989405.1 Marinosulfonomonas sp.
TCACCGAGCCCACACGGCGACAGAAATGGATCGCCGGCATCCTGGTGGCGCTTTATGCGCTGATCACCATCGCGCCACTGGTCTGGATCGTGATGACCGGCTTCAAGACCGGCCCCGATTCCATCGCCTATCCGCCCAAGGTGGTGTTTTCGCCCAGCCTTGAAGGCTATGTGAACCTGTTCACCACCCAGACCCGGCTGACCCCGGAGCAGATCGAAACCCTGCCGCCGCCGGAAACCTGGTATGACCGGCTGGTGCGCGAGCGCGAAAAGACCATCGTCGGCCCCTCGCGCTTTGGCCAGCGGTTCCTGAACTCGGTGGTCATCGGCTTCGGTTCGACCTTCCTTTCGGTGTTCCTGGGCACGCTCGCGGCCTATGCGTTCTCGCGCTTCAAGGTGCCGATCAAGGACGATCTTCTGTTCTTCATCCTCTCGACCCGGATGATGCCGCCGATCGCCGCGGCGATCCCGATCTTCCTGATGTTCCGCACCCTGGGGCTGAGCGACACGCGACTGGGGATGATCCTGCTTTACACGGCGGTGAACCTCAGCCTTGCGGTCTGGCTGCTCAAGGGGTTCATCGACGAGATCCCGCGCGAATACGAGGAAGCGGCACTGATCGACGGCTACACCCGCTTTCAGGCCTTCTACAAGGTGGTGCTGCCGCAGGCGGCCACCGGCATCGCCTCGACAGCGATCTTCTGCCTGATCTTTGCCTGGAACGAATACGCCTTCGCCGTGCTGCTGACCAGCGGCAACGCCCAGACCGCGCCGCCCTTCATCCCGACGATCATCGGGGTCGGCGGGCTGGACTGGCCGGCGGTGGCCGCCGGCGCGACGCTGTTCCTCTTGCCGGTGATGATCTTCACCGTCGTTTTGCGCAAGCACCTCTTGCGCGGGATCACCTTCGGGGCGGTGCGCAAATGAAGCGGTTTCTTGTCGGTCTGGCCCGGTTACGCCGCGGCCCCTGGGAAATGGTCGCAAGCGTCCTGATCGCCCTCGGGGTGGTGATGCTGATGCAGCCCTTCGTTCTGTGGGCCTTCACTTGGTCCTTCCTCGTCACGCTGGTGGGCACGGTAATGTTCATCATCGTCAGCCATTTTCCGGAGTAGCGCAGCCATGGCCGATATCGTGATCAGGAACCTGCGCAAGGATTTCGGCGATTTTACCGCCGTGCAGTCCTCGTCCTTCAATATCCGCGACGGCGAGTTCTTCATGCTGCTCGGCCCCTCGGGCTGCGGCAAGACCACCACCTTGCGGATGATCGCAGGGCTCGAGCGGCCGACCTCGGGGGAAATCTGGATCGACGGCGAGGAGGTCAGCGACAAACCCGCGGCCGAGCGCGACATCGCCTTCGTGTTCCAGATGTTCGCACTTTACCCGCACATGAACGTGCGCAAGAACATCAGCTACCCGCTGGTCAGCCAGGGGATGCCGCGCGCCCAGGTCCGCGCCAAGGTGGCCGAGGTGGCGAAAATCCTCGGGATCGAGGACATCCTGAACCGGCCGGTGGGCGGGCTATCGGGGGGCGACCGGCAGCGCGTGGCGCTCGGGCGGGCCATCGTGCGCGAGCCCAAGGCCTTCATGATGGACGAGCCGCTTGGCGCGCTCGACGCCGAGTTCCGCGAACGCATGGCCGAAGAGCTGCGCGCGCTGCACGACCGGATGAAGGCCACCACTGTCTATGTCACCCATGACCAGCTGGAAGCGATGCAGATGGGCGACAAGATCGTGGTGATGAACCATGGCGTGGTGGAACAATACGGCGTGCCGCAGGAAATCTACGACAAGCCGGCGACCCGGTTCGTGGCCAGCTTCATCGGCTCGCCGGCGATGAATTTCCTGCCGGTGCGCGGCGCGGTAGAGGCGGGGGCCGAAGCCGTGTCGGTGGGAGACGGCACCTTTGCGGTGCCCCGCCAGAACGAGGGCAGCCGGGGGCCGGTGTCTTTCGGGGTGCGCCCCGAACATGTGGGGTTTGCCGACGACAGCCCCTACCGCGGCGAGGTGCTGGCGCTGGAATATCTGGGCACCACCCAGATCGTGACCCTGCGCACCCCGGATGGCGAGATCAAGGCGCGCTGCGCCGCCTCGGCGCGGCTGCGGGTGGGCGAAACCCTGGGGCTGACCTTCAACCCCGCCACGATCACGCTGTTTGACGATGCCAGCGGGCGGGCCCTGCGCTCGGCCCTGAACGAGGGGGACGCGCGCGATGGCTGAAACGGTGCTGAGCAACGTGACCAAGCGCTTCGGCGACACGCTGGCGGTGCGCGACATGGACCTGACGGTGCCCGATGGCTCTTTCGTGGTGCTGCTGGGCCCGACCGGCGCCGGCAAGACCACGACGCTGCGCCTGATCGCCGGGCTGGAACAGCCCGACAGCGGCGATATCGCCATCGGCCGGCGCTCGGTTCTGGGCGACATGCCGGCGCAGCGCAACGTGGCGATGGTGTTCCAGCAGTATTCGCTTTACCCGCATCTGAGCGTGCGCGCGAACCTGGAGTTTCCGCTGCGTTCACCGGCGCTGCGCACCCCCAAAGACGAAATCGCGCGCAAGGTCGGCGAAGTGGCCGAGGTGCTGGGCATTTCGCACAAGCTCGACAACAAGGCCACCGAACTGTCCGGGGGCGAGATGCAGCGGGTGTCCATCGGGCGCGCGCTGGTGCGCGAGCCGGCGCTGTTCCTGATGGACGAGCCGCTGAGTTCGCTCGATGCCAAGCTGCGCGCCGATCTGCGCATCGAGCTGAAGCGCATCCAGCAAGACCTGGGTGCGACGCTGCTTTACGTCACCCATGACCAGGTCGAGGCGATGACCATGGCCACCCATGTGGGGGTGCTGAATGCCGGGGTGCTGGTGCAGTTCGGCAGCCCGCGCGAGATATATGAAAGCCCGGCCAGCGAATATGTCGCCTCGCGGCTGGGGCAACCGCGCATCAACATCCTGCCTGCCGAGTCGTTCGGGGA
>JALSJL010000204.1 GCA_026989405.1 Marinosulfonomonas sp.
TTGCTTGAGCAGGCGACGCACTGCCCGTTCCTCGGCACGGTTGAGGTGCCCCCAGAATACCGACTTCTGTATCGGGCGCAGAGCAACCTCTTTCAAGGCGCGAAACAGTTTGCTGCGCTCGCGATTATCCTCGATGTCGTAACTGACCAGAACTTCGTTGTGCAACTGACTCATGGCTCACCATTTGAATGTGTAGGGTCGATATTGCCGACCTTCGACAAAGCAGCCCGCAAGACGGTAAATCTGCCGCTGGAGTATGCTTTCAAGGTACATTTTTCGCCCACGATAGTGGAAGCGCGTTGCAAAGGTGCGATGTATGCTGCGCACCAGTGACTTGCGCAATTTCGCATTCAGTTCGTTTTTGTCTGCATGTTGACTGCGCAGTTTGATCACGGCGCGATCCACCACCCAGGGGCGATATTCTTCCATCATATCGAGCACCAGTGAGGGTTTGCCGGGACGGGGCGTGTGGTAGAAGCCGGCATAGGGTTCCAGGCCCGCATTGATGATGGCATTCCACACATAGCTGGCCAGGATGGCATAACCGTAATTGAGCGCCATATTGGTGGCATCCTCCGCCGTTCTGCCCACGCGACCGGGAAACGAGTCCGGCAGCAGGCCAGTCGCTTGCAGGGCCTGCCAGTATTGTGCCGCCGCTCTGCCCTCGAGACCGAGCAGTTGTTCGCGCCAGTGGTGATCCTTGTCGCCCTGGCACTGCCTGGCTTGTGCAGCGAGCCCCCGCAATTGCTCGGCAACCCCCCTTGTCTGTGCAGCGTAATCCTGGTGGTATTTGCCAAAGTACAGCAATGTGGCGCGCTGGTTGCGGATTTTGCCTGCGACCAGCCTGCTCGCCAGAATTTTTACCAGGCCGGTCTCCAGTTGTCGGAATTGCGCCTGACGCACGGCAGCGACTGCATGTTGGCTGGTACCGGAAAGGCAGGCCACGGTCTGGTTGCGAAAATCGCAGACAAACAGCTTGATACCCCGTGCGGCGCATTTAAGCATGACGTCGGAGGATATGCTGACTCCCTTTTTGGCGATCTGCACACTTTTAAGACGGCTGAGCGGGTATTCATAGTCCGTGCTTTCATGCCGCACCAGCAGGCACTCTCCCCGCACCCCCAGAAACTGGCCGTATTCGGTGAGGGTGAGGTGGCGGTGCATCAGTTGCCTTCGTGTTGAAACAGTCTCGACAACGCCTGTTTGACTGCCTTGTTGAAACCACTGCCGACATAAGCTCCCCCATGCTCCAGTGCTATTTTCAGCTTCTCCGTTTCCTTGGGCTTGGTGAGCTGATGGCTTGTCAGAATGCCCAGCAATGCTTCTATATCATCGGTCGCGCCGTCATCGAATTGCAAGCGTATTTTGGGCCGTGTGACGTTGTCGATGCGATAGGCAATGCTTTGTACTTTTTCTGGAAAGTCCAGTTGCCACTCGCCAGCCTTTTGACGGGTGATTTCGTGCCAGTGATTCGGGTCGATATTGATGTAGTCATCTCCGGCATACACCTTGTCCTGTTTCAACTTGAACATGCGTTTGCTTCGGAAGGGCTCGTTGACGACCTCCACCATATCCCCGGCAGGCGTAATGGCTGCTCGCTTGAATTTGTTTCCATCTTTTCGGGAATCGGAATCGGCAATCAATTGGTACACCGCGTCTCCAGTGACACTCTGCCTGAGTTGAAGGTAATGCGCATTTTCGTTGTATATGGGCAGAGAAAACACTCTCCTGGCTTTTTTGTGAGAAGGCTGGCGCGTTTCATCGGCACGATGGTTTTTTTCGTGCAGGAAATATTCTCTCAGGAAACGATCGAAATCCTCATCCATCGGGCGGCCAGCCTGATCCCACGCTTCATGCAACCGGAGCCAGTCGGATCGGACAGGCAGGTCAATGCCGTTTTTCCGGGTTTCGCCTTTTCCTTTGACATCGGTTTTCAGTGCTTTCTCGATGTCCTCGGGACTGTTGATGGTTTTCTTCTGGGTCTGATAGGCAAGCTCCCGCAGCAGCTTGATATCGTCGCCATATTCTTTTCCTCCGGCGAGAGACTGTGCGGAATAAGCGTCAACACAATGTTTTTCTATCACATTGCGCGCCCATGGAATATAGGCAGGCGAACTGTCAAAACGTTTTTTGACTCTGGCGCTGAAGTCCGGCCAGTCCTTCGCCTGTCCCGCCTGCTCCCGCATCCAATCATCGGAAGAAAAGCGGGCGATACATTGCAAGACTGTGTTCGCCTTCTCCTTGCTGAGTTGATACAACACTGCATTATCCGGCGCATAACCTTTCTTTATTATCTCGCCATCACTGGTAAAAATCATCCATAGCGGCATGTAGCGATCAGCATAGAAGTTATCTCGATGATAAGCACGCCACGGCCGATTGCCCGTATGGGATGCTCTCCGACCCAGTGGTATAACATTAACCGTTCCCCTTTGAACCTCGGTGCTTTTATACGCTGTTGCATCTCCATCATCGAATGGCCACACCGAGGCGATGTTGCCAAAATCCACGCCCATGCTGCCGTTACCACGATGATCATCACAGGCCAGCAGAAACGCCATGTGCGCATCGATATGGTGAGAGTAGTCTTCCTGAATTGGCTGCTTGTCGAGACCCAGTGCGTTGCGCAGATTTTGCACACCTTTTGGGTGACGGGAATCGGCGGGATACTCGAAATAGTCGAAGCTCAGTTTGCCGGGCGGTTTGGCACAGCGAGCGCGATCGTGCAGCTTGTCGGCGATCAGTTGGGCAAAATAGCGCTGGGTGCCATTGACGAAAGTCCGGTTGCGGTTGTCCAGTGCGCGTATCACCCGTTGCTTCAGTGGATCTTGATCATCCAGAAACAGGGCATGACGGAAGGCGATTTGCTGATCCGCATCCAGGTTGATGAAGCTCAGGTAGTTACCAAAAACGAAAACTGCATCCGTACCCGCTGGTTTTCCGGTCAGA
>JALSJL010000205.1 GCA_026989405.1 Marinosulfonomonas sp.
CATTGCCCGGCTTCTTCAACCCGGGAACGGAAAACGGGGTTTCCCCCTTCCCTCACATTTTCAATGGCTTGGCGTCATTGAAAATGGCGATACTTCCATACATCGCACCAGGCTGCCGAAAAACGGCGTCTGTTCAGCCGGTTAGGCCGGATCACCCGCCGTCAGGCATTCGGGAATTTGGAACGGACATATATCAATATATCCTGAAATTAATATCCTAGCAATATACTAGGATAACACCGGTCAGTGAAACACGGGTCTGACCCTTTCCCTGCCGGCCCGGGCACAAACGAACCCGCCCATTCCCCTGAGGCAGCCCGGCCCTTTCTGCGTTTCGATCGCACCGCGACAAACACGGCAAAATCACCCCGCACCCCGTACGCGGGGTGGTGGCCCACAGGGGGGGCAACCCACAAACCGTGTTGCGAATGATTCGTATTGACTTTTTGCTTTAGATGTGGTCAGATCCAGTCAGCCAGCCAGTCCACAGGGTCGGACATTCAGCCAGCGACGTCTTGGGGCGTCGATGTCTGCACGCAGACATCGACATCGAAAAACAGGCACGACTCTGGAGATTGAACAAGTGAAGAGACACAACAGTTTGTACCGCAACGCCATTGTCGCCGCTGCCGTGGGCGGTATTTCCCTGTCGGCTGGGGCCGCGGACAAGAGCAATGATGACAAGGAAAGCCAGGTCCTGGATCGAATCATGGTGATCGGCAATCCCGCCAATATCGACGATATTCCAGGATCCGCCCATGCCGTCACCACCGAGGACATTCGCGAACAGAATTATGACGATGTGAGTCAGGTGTTGCGCAAGGTTCCCGGCGTGACCGTGCGCAGCGAATTCGGGTACGGACTCTTTCCAAGCATCAGTTTGCGCGGAGTGGATACCACCCGCAGCGCCAAGGTCACCATCATGGAAGACGGCGTGCTCACCGCGCCGGCTCCCTATTCTGCGCCCGCGGCCTATTATGCCCCCACCGTGGGCCGCATGAGCGGTCTGGAAATCCTCAAGGGCTCGAGCCAGGTCCGGTACGGGCCGCACATCACCGGCGGAGTCGTCAACTACCTGTCCACGCCGATCCCGACCCGGGAAACCGCCTACCTGAAATCGTCCTACGGCAGCTACGGCGACCAGCGGACCCACGCGTACTACGGCAACACCATCGATTCCGGCGCCGGTCAATTCGGTTTCCTGGTCGAAGGGTACTTCCGCAAGAATGACGGCTACAAAACCATCGATCAGACGGCCGACTTCCGGGATGGCGACGATACCGGCTTCACCAAGGCCGAACCCATGATCAAACTGTCCTGGGAACCCAACACCGCCATGTACCAGCGGCTGGAGTTCAAATACGGCACTTCCACTCTGGACGCCAACGAGTCCTACCTTGGCCTGTCGGAAGCGGATATCGCCAGCACCCCCTATCGGCGCTATGCGGCCACACGCTTCGACAACATCAAGACCGAACAGCGGCGCAGTTACCTGCGCTATGTCGTGGCGCCCAGTGACGACATCGACATCATCGCCACCCTGTACCAGAACACCTTCTGGCGAAACTGGTACAAGCTGAAGGATCTGCGCGACATTGATCCCAACGGCGCCAACATCAGCCGAATCAAGCTCTCACCCGCCCTGGCCGGGAGCAACAATGGTCTTGGCCTCGACTGCCTCAAAGGCAATATCGACTGCACCTTGCGGGTACGCGCCAACAACCGGGATTACAAGACCCAAGGGCTCGACATCGCAAGTTACTATCGTTTCGTTGTCGGAAATGCCGAGCACGAGATCGGCGCAGGCATTCGCTACAACCAGGATCAGGTCATCCGCTTCCAGAGAGACGACGACTACATTCAGGAAGCCAACGGTACCATCAGCAGCATGATCCAGGGCACCCCCGGCGGCGCCGGCGATCGCCTTCAGAAAACCGATGCGCTGGCCTTTTACCTGCAGGACAACATCAAGCTGGGTCGCTGGGGCGTTGTTGCCGGTATGCGCTTTGAACAACTCGACCAAACCTACATCAACAACTATGCCAGCGCGTCGCCCTCGCCCGCCGAGACCAACACCATGAACCTGTGGGCCGGCAGTCTCGGTGCCACTTACAAGTTCAATGACGCCTGGACCGGCTTCGGCAGCATCAACCGCGGTTTCTCACCCCCTTCACCCAAAAGCGCCGCTGCGGGCATCAACGAGGAAACCAGCCTGGCCTACGAACTGGGGGCGCGCTACACCAACGCCAATCAGGCACTGGCGATCGAAACCGTCGCCTTCTACACCGACTTCAATGACCTGATCGTCATCGACAACATCGGCGGCACAGGCACCGGGGACACCGAGAATTTCGGCAAAGTACGCAGCTACGGCCTGGAATTCTCGCTCCAGTATGATGCCGGAATCGCCCGCGGCTGGAAGGTGAGAAACCCCTGGTATCTGGCCGCAACCTACACCAATGCCACCCAGTTGAACGATGCCGCCTCCACCGATCCGGAATCCATTTTCAGTTTCGGCAAGGTCGGCAACCGGGTTCCGTACATCCCCGAGCTGGTCGTAAGCATTGGCACCGGCATCGAGGCGGCTCGCTGGGGCGCCAACCTCAGTGGCAGCTATGTCAGCGAAACCTTCGCAACGGCCAATAACGTGCGTGATCAGATCAACGGCAACGGCGACCCCGACGCGCGTTTTGGCGTCACCGATGCGTACTTCGTCGCGGATGTCTCCGCTTTCTACCGGATCCGCAAGGGAGTCAGGCTGTTCGGCGGCATTCAGAACCTCACAGACGCGACTTATATCGTTTCACGCCAGCCGGAAGGCCCGCGCCCGGGCATGCCTCTGTTCGCCTATGCAGGACTGGAAATGGATCTCTGACAATAAGGCAGCCGAACGATGACGGATGGCGGGCGGCGCGCCGGTG
>JALSJL010000206.1 GCA_026989405.1 Marinosulfonomonas sp.
CTGCTGGTGGAACACGACATGCCGGCGGTGATGTCGATTTCCGACCGGATCGTGGTGCTGAACTTCGGCGAGAAGATCGCCGAGGGCACCCCCGACGAGATCCAGGAAAACGAACGTGTCATCGAAGCCTATCTGGGCAGCCCCGATGACGAGATCGGGATGTAGGCCATGAGCGCAATGCTGGAATTCGAGAATGTCGAGCTTTACTACGACCATGTCTATGCCCTGCGCGGGGTCAGCCTGCATCTGGACGAGGGCGAGACCGTGGCCCTGATCGGGGCCAACGGCGCCGGCAAAAGCTCGATCCTGCGGGCGATCACCGGGCTGGCGCGCCCGGCCTCGGGCACGGTGCGCTTCATGGGCGAGCGCATCGACGCCCGCAAGGCCGCCGATATCGTGCGCCTTGGCATCACCATGGTGCCCGAGGGGCGCCGCGTCTTCCCCTACATGACGGTCAAGGACAACCTGATGATGGGGGCGTTCTCGCGCTCGGACAAGGCCGGGATCGCGCGCACGCTCGACAGCGTGCTGGAGCGTTTCCCGCGCCTGCGCGAACGCTACGGGCAGGCCGCCGGCACGCTTTCGGGCGGAGAGCAGCAGATGATGGTGATCGGGCGCGCGCTGATGGCCGCGCCGAAGCTTCTGCTGATGGACGAGCCGTCGCTGGGCATCGCGCCGAAGCTGGTACAGGAAATCGCCCGCTCGATCGTGGCCATCAACCGCGACGAGGGGGTTTCGGTGCTGCTGGTCGAACAGAACTCGCGCATGGCGCTGTCGATCTCGAACCGGGCCTATGCCATGGCCACCGGCAAGGTGGTGCTGGAGGGCAGGTCGCGCGAACTGCTGGACGATGACCGCGTCAAGGCGGCCTATCTGGGGGGCGAGGTCTGAGCCATGGCAAGACGGATCCTGCTGGTCAATCCCAACACGACCGCCTCGATGACCGACAAGATCGCCGCCGCGGCGGGGGCGGTGGCGGGGCCGGACA
The DNA here is from genome assembly GCA_026989405.1 of Marinosulfonomonas sp. Classification (GTDB taxonomy): domain Bacteria; phylum Pseudomonadota; class Alphaproteobacteria; order Rhodobacterales; family Rhodobacteraceae; genus JAJRUE01. Next base: position 989 of record JALSJL010000206.1, read on the forward strand.
CGACGATCGTCACCGACACCTCGCGCGACGGGCCGGCAAGCATCCAGGGCTATCTGGACATTGCCAACAGTTTCACCGGCCTGCACGCCGCCATGCGCCGCCATCCGGATGCCGATGCGGTGGTGGTGGCCTGTTTCGACGATACCGGCGTCGATGCGCTGCGTTGCGCGACCGATGTGCCGGTGATCGGCATCGGCGAGGCGGCCTTTCACGTGGCGGCCATGATCGCGACCCGGTTTTCGGTGGTGACGACGCTGGCACGCTCGGTGCCGGGGATCGAGGACAACCTGCGCCGCTACGGCCTTGCCGCCCGCTGCCGGCGGGTCCGGGCAAGCGAGGTGCCGGTGCTGGCGCTTGAAAACGGCGATCCCGCCTGCACCGAGCTGATCCGCGCCGAGATTCGCGCCGCCATCGACGAGGACGGCGCCGAGGCGATCGTGCTTGGCTGCGCCGGCATGGCCGACCTGATGGCGATGTTCGCCGAAGAGTTCGGGGTGCCGGTGATCGACGGGGTGACCGCTGGCGTCGCGCTGGCCGAGGGCCTGGTGCGCATGGGCGCGAAAACCGCGAAGATCGGCGCCTACGCACCGGCATGAGCGGGCGCGCCCGACCGCGCGTTTCGCACCGTGAAAGGGCGGATTCGGAAAACCGTGAACGCGCGATTTGCCGATGTGAAAGGCGAGGTGCAGCGCAGTCACGGCGCGTCTCGGAGAACTGTGGCCACGGTCCGGTCCGACACTTGCCGTCATTGAAACATGGAGCTGCTGCCATGCGGGGATGATTTTCCGTCTGTTCCAAAGCAGGTCGGATCGGGCCGCCGAACACGAAAGAATGCAGCCGGCCGCGCAATGCTCTTCTGCTCCCATTTCTCGCTTTCGGACGGTGCAGCGTCGCAAGATCCTCGCGTTCAGCACAGGAAACCCGCAGGGCAATGTGGGCCGACTTGGGTCAGGGCTGTGTCCCCGGCCCATTTAAATGGCGCTGCCTTGTCGGCTGTCCACCGGGGTGATCCGAAAGTTCACGGCAATTGGACGGGTGTCTTTCCAGGCCTGCCCGAGCGAATTTCGGCCGCCCGGAAAAAACAATCCGGGCTATTGCTGCCCGAGCATGACGAAAAGCAATATGACGGTTGCGGCGAGGATGGCACAGAGCGCTTGCCAAAAGGCCACCGGATTTCGTTGCGCGATCGGCATGCTTGCCTGGGGTGTGAATGCCTTGTTGGGCGCGCGCAAGTCTGCGGTAAACTCCGAAAGCGCATCATGGCGCTTGTCAGGGTCCGCGGATGTCGACTTGCGCAGCGCGAAGTCAACCCATTCGGGCACATCCGGGCGATGGTCCGCAACCGGCTTGTATTTCAGTTTCCGCAGCTGCGCCACTGTGCGCACCCTGGCTGCCTGAGGGCCAAAGGGTAGCTTGCCCGCCAGCATCTGATACGCGATGACCCCCAGAGAAAAATAGTCCGACCGCCGGGTCGCCGGTTCACCGACAAACAGTTCCGGGGCACTGTATTGCAGTGTTCCAAGCATTTCGGCGCGCAGGTGATCAGGCGCCGTTTCCTGAACGCCGGCCACCCGCACCGACCCGAAATCGATGATCTTCACGGTGCCCGCGTTGTCGATCATGACGTTTTCCGGCCGCAGGTCCTGATGCAGCATTTCGCGGCGGTGAAAGGCCCGAAGACCTTTTGCGATCTGCTCGACGATCCCGCGCATGGTCTCCAGGTCGCATCGGGGGTTGTCGATCATCCACTGGGCCAGGGTCTGGCCTTCGATATATTCAAAGACGGTATAAAGAAAACTGCCCGCGCGTTCTCGCGGGGCGGCCTTCATCACATGGGCGCTGCTGATGCGCCGGGCGATCCAGTCTTCCATCATGAAACGGCTCAGGTGTTCCGCGTCATCCCGTATGTCGATCGAGGGGATTTTCAGAGCCGCTGTCTGGCCGCTTTGGACATCTTCGACCAGATAGATGTGGCTGCGGTGGTTGCTGTGCAACGGGCGCAGCACCTTGTATCCGTCAAAGACCTCACCGGCGTCCAGCAGCGGCGGCACGGGCAGAAATTCTGCATCGCTCACAGCCTCGGCGGCCTCGGCTGTGGGCAGGCTGTCCACACGGACGATCTGGATGGTCAGGTTGTCCCCGCTACCGTTATCCAGGGCCTCCTGCACAATCGCCCGGGCCGCGGCGTCAAGGTCGTCCGGGTGTTTGCGCATCAGCGCCGCCATCGCGCGCGGCGTGACATGTTCGTGCACCCCATCGGTGGTCAGAACGAAAATGTCCCCCGCCTGCAGCGGCAGCATGCGATAGTCGATATCGACAGTTTCGGCCATGCCGATCGCGCGGGCCAGATAGTTTTGCACACTGGAAACCACGGTCCGATGATCGGTTGTCAATGGCTCCAACCCGTCGCCGTCCAGCCGCCAGATACGGCTGTCGCCGACGTGAAACACATGCGCCATGCGCGATTTCAGCACCAGCGCCGACAAGGTGCAGACATAGCCGCGATCCATGTCGTTTGCGTGGATCGAGCGCCGGGTTTCAGCAAACAGCCACGAATTCGCGGCGCGGATCACCCGCATGGCCGAGGTCTTGACGCTCCAGGTTTCCGAGGTGGAATAAAAATCGGTCAGAAAGCTCTTCACCACGGATTCAGCCGCCACCTGACTGACCTTCGACGAGCTGATGCCATCGGCTATCAGCACCGAAATGCCCTTGAGCACCAGGCCAGGACCGGACGGAACAAGGGCGCCGTGAAAATCCTGGTTGATCTCCTTGCGCCCGGTTTGGGAACACTGCCCGAGGGATATGGAAAGTTCGGTGGCCGCCATACAGGGTGCCTTTCATGGCCGGATGCGCCGGCCGGGGCCGGAGCATCCTTCAGGGAAAGGGCTGTCCGCTATTGCGCCGGCACTGCCGCCGCGCCGCGCCGGGCACCGGTGCGCACATGGGTGGAATAGAGGGTCAGGCCGACAAAGGTGACCCCGCCGACGAGGTTGCCCAGAACGGTGGGGATCTCGTTCCAGATCAGATAGTCTGAAATGGTGAACTCACCGCCCAGCAGCAGGCCCGAAGGGAACAGAAACATGTTCACGACAGAGTGTTCAAAACCCATGTAGAAGAACAGCATGATCGGCATCCACATCGCCAGGATCTTGCCCGTCACCTGGGTCGACATGAAGGCCGCGACCACACCTGTGGACACCATCCAGTTGCACAGCATCCCGCGGACGAAAAGCGTCAGCATGCCACCTGCGCCATGGTCGGCATAGCCGACGGTGCGGCCCTCACCGATCACGCCGATCTTGTGGCCGACGATATTGGGTTCGGTGGAAAACCCATAGGTAAAGATGATGGCCATGAAAACCGCGACCGAGAAGGCGCCCGCGAAATTTCCGGTGAATACCAGCCCCCAGTTGCGCAGCATCCCGCCCACGGTCACGCCCGGGCGCTTGTCCATCAACGCCAGCGGGACCAGCGTGAACACGCCGGTGAGCAGGTCGAAGCCCAGCAGGTAAAGCAGCACGAAGCCGACCGGAAACAGCACCGCCCCGGCCAGCGGCTGGCCGGTCTGCACGTTGATCGTGATGGCGAAGGCGGCCGCCAACGCCAGAATGGCCCCGGCCATGTAAGCACGAATGAGCGTGTCGCGGGTGGACATGAACACCTTGGCGGCGCCCGCATCGACAAGCTTGGTTACGAATTCGGTTGGTTGCAGATATGCCATGATAACCCCTTTGGTTTAGGCGGCCGAACGGGCGCGCAAGCGCGTGCCATCCAGCAAGATACGGCCGTTTTCGACCTTGATTTCATAGGTATTCACCGCGCCCTCGTCGGCACCTTGCGCCTGGCCGGTTTCCAGCGAGATCACCCAGTTGTGCAACGGGCAAGTCACGGATGTGCCATGCACGATCCCCTCGGACAGCGGGCCCTTCTTGTGCGGACAGGCGTCATCAAGCGCGAACACCTTGTCATCGCCCGTGCGGAAGATGGCGACACAGCCAAGAGCGGTCTTGACCACCCGCGCGCCGCGCGGCGCGATGTCATCAAGTGCGGCAATGTCGATCCAGGTGCTCATTCTGCGGCCTCCAGTGTCAGGTCGGCGAGGGCTGCCCACTTGCGCGGCCGGTATTCGGGCCTGGCCTGCTCGGCCCAGGGATCCTTGCGGTAAACCGATTGGGAAATCTCGAAACGCTCGACCAGCGCGGCCCGGCTTTCGCGGTCATCGACCACCCGGCTGATCACCCAGTCAAGCCCCACCTTGGCGACCCATTTGTAAGGGCGATCCAGGTAGTCGGCGCTTTCACGGTAAAGCTGGATAAAGGCAACGGCGAGCTCGATCACCTCGTCCTCGGTTTCAACACTGGCCAGCGGTTCTGTCTGTTTCAATTCCATCCCCGCTGCCCCGGCGACCGAAACCTGATAGCCGCTCTCGACGCAGATGACCCCAAGATCCTTGCAGGTGGCCTCGGCGCAGTTGCGCGGGCAACCCGACACCGCCAGCTTGACCTTGTGCGGGGTCCATGACCCCCAGAGGATCTTTTCCAGCTTGATGCCCAGCCCGGTGCTGTCCTGCGTGCCAAAGCGGCAGTGGTCGGAGCCGACACAGGTTTTTACCGTGCGCAGCCCCTTGGAATAGGCGTGCCCCGAGACCAGCCCAGCCCCGTTCAGATCGGCCCAGATCGCCGGCAGGTCTTCGCGCTGCACCCCCAGCAAGTCAATGCGCTGGCCGCCGGTGACATGGATGGTGGGCACGTTGAATTTCTCGGCTGCATCGGCAATGGCGCGCAGTTCCTGCGGCGTGGTGATGCCACCCCACATGCGCGGCACCACCGAATAGGTGCCGTCTTTCTGGATGTTGGCATGGTTGCGCTCGTTCACGAAACGGCTCTGGGCGTCGTCGGCATAGTCCAGCGGCCATTCGCACAGCAGGTAATAGTTAAGCGCCGGGCGGCAGACGTGGCAGCCGCAAGAGGTTTTCCAACCCATTTCCTGCATCACGGCGGGAATGGATTTGAGCTGCTGCGATCTGATGATCCGGCGAATGTCCTGATGGCTGTGATCGGTGCAGGCGCAAATGCCGGCCGGGGCCGGGGACTTGAATTCATCGCCCAGTATGGCGGCCAGCACCTGTTCCACCAGCCCCGAGCAGGATCCGCAGGACGCCGACGCCTTGGTCGCGGACTTGACCGCCTGCAGGTCGGTCGCGCCATCGCGGATCGCCTGCACGATCGTGCCCTTGCACACACCGTTGCAACCGCAGATTTCGGCGCTGTCAGGCATCGACGCCACCAACGCCAACGGGTCCATCAGTTCGCCGCCCTGAAAGGCGGGGCCGAAGATCAGGGTCTCGCGGATGTCGGAAATATCCTCGCCCGATTTCAGCTTGTCAAAGAACCAGCCGCTGTCGGCGGTGTCGCCATACATGACCACCCCCATGATCTTGTTGTCACGCAGGATCAGCCGCTTGTAGATGCCACGCGCCGGATCGCGGAACACGATTTCCTCACACCCTTCGCCGTCAGAAAAATCACCCACGGAGAACAGATCAACGCCCGTCACCTTGAGCTTGGTGGACACTGTCGGGGCCACAAAGGCGGCGGCTTCCCCGTGCAGGGTCCTGGCCAGCACCCTGGCCATGTCAAACAGCGGAGCGACAAGGCCGTAGACAACCGCGTCATGCTCGACACATTCGCCAAGCGCATAGATGTCGTCGGCGCTGGTGCGCATCGTGTCATCCACCCAGATGCCGCGCTCTACCCGAATGCCCGCTTCGGTGGCCAGGCGTGTCTCGGGGCGGATGCCGGCGGCCATCACCACCAGATCGGCCGGGAACAGATCGCCCGCCTCCAGCAGAACCGCCTCGACATGATCCTTGCCCAGAATGGCGGCGGTGTGCGCCTTGCAGACGATCTTGATGCCGCGCCCTTCCAGTTCCTTTTGCAGAAGGTATCCGGCCGCCGGATCAAGCTGACGCTCCATCAGGTGATCCATCAGATGCAGAACGGTAACGTCCATGCCCTGCTTGTGCAGGGCCGCCGCAGCCTCGAGCCCAAGCAGCCCGCCGCCGATCACGACGGCCTTGGCGCCCGGTTTGCGCGCAGCGGCCAGCATCGCTTCGACATCGTCCAGATCGCGAAAACCCACCACGCCAAGCAGGTCGTTGCCCTGAACCGGAACAAGGAACGACGCCGAGCCGGTCGCGATGACCAGCTTGTCATAGGGCGTGACGCCTTGCGATGTGACCACCAGTTTCTTCTGCCTGTCGATCTTGACGACGGTTTCGCCAAATCGCGTGGTGATCTTCCGGCAGGCATACCACGCCGCATCGTGGGTAATGATGTCGTCAAATTCCTGCTCACCGGCCAGCACGGGCGACAGCAATATCCGGTTATAGTTGCCGCGCGGTTCAGCCCCGAAAAGGGTGATATCGAAGGCGGATGTGTCCAGTTCCTCCAACAGGCGGCCCGAGGCCATGCCGGCGCCGATGATAACAAGTCTTTGGGTCATGCTTTGTCCTGACGTCCCAATGGAATCACTGGCTGTGGTAATATTTCTTGAGGGCGTTGCTGTCTGTTGCTAAGAAATCAGGTAACCGTTGCAAAAAACGCAACACCCTTGAAGGCCAGATCATGCGCCACATGCAAGTTCTTAAATATATTGAGAAAATCTCCAGAACCGGCTCTTTGCGGTCTGCAGCAGAAGAGCTGGGCATCACCCCTTCTGCGTTGAACCGCCGCATTCTGGGGGTGGAAGAGGAGCTGGGGGTCGAGATTTTCGAACGCCACCCGTCGGGGCTTCGCCCGAACATTGCGGGTGAGATCCTGCTCAAGCACATCCGCGACCAGATGGCTGACATGGAGCGGGTGAAATCCCGTATCGCCGATCTTTCGGGGATGCGGGCGGGTCACATCAACATTGCGACCACAAGGGAAATGGCGCCCTATTTCCTGCCCGATCTGATCAAGACCCATCTTGTCGACTTTCCGGCCGTCACCTTCAGCGTCAACCTGCATGAACGCGGCGAGGCCGAAAATTCCCTGCTCGACAACAGCAACGATATCGCCTTTGTGTTTCAGCCAATGCACCTGCAGAACTTGCAGACCGTCTATGCCGGTCATCAGGACATATTCGTGGTGATCTCGCAGGATCATCCGCTGGCCGGGCAAGAGGCCCTTTACATCTACGATTGCATCGATTTTCCGCTGGTTTTGCCCAAGCGCCCCGAGGGCATCCGGCAGGTGCTGGATGAAATTGCGGCAAAGGTCGGCCTGACGCTGGCCCCGACGGTAGAGTCCAATTCGCTGGAACTGCTGCGCCTGATGTCGCAAAACCGGCGCGCGGTCAGTTTTTGCCTGCCGATCAACCGACACCCCGATCTGGACAGGGCCGGGCTGCTGGCCATCCCCCTCAAGACCCGCGGGGTGCCCGCCGGATTGCTGGTCGGCGGGCACCTGAAAGGCCGCACCCTGCCCGTCGCAGCCGCGCGTTTCCTGGAAACCGCGAACAAGACCCTCGCAATGCGGTTTTCATGAGTGCCGGTTTGGCATCAAACATCAACCAATCGCGCGCCTGCCGCGTCAGCCAATGGAAAAGAGGGTGGGCGTGTCGCTTCTTCAGCAGTCTTGATCTTTGGCCGGTCATGTCCGGAAATTCCTGCTTCAGACCGCCAAGGCCCGTAATGCCACCGGCGCGCCCCGTCGTCAGGACGCGCCATTTGCGCAGGATCATGCCTGCCGCGGGGGATGGGCCGAAAATCTGCTGTCGCAACTGAAGGTTTCGGACCAAACGCGGCAGACCCATGGCTCGCCAGCGAAACAGGCGCTCTTCGAGACGACCTCCATCAGTCGCGTTTCAATACACTACGACGGCGCGGATGCTTTCGCCATTGTGCATCAACTCAAAGCCCTTGTTGATGTCGTCAAGTGACAGGATATGCGTGATCATCGGGTCGATCTCGATCTTTCCGTCCATGTACCAATCGACGATCTTGGGCACGTCCGTGCGCCCGCGCGCGCCGCCAAAGGCCGTGCCTTTCCAGACCCGACCGGTCACCAGCTGGAACGGTCGGGTGGAAATCTCGGCGCCTGCAGGTGCAACCCCGATGATGATGCTCTCGCCCCAGCCCTTGTGAGCGCATTCCAGCGCGGTGCGCATCACCTCCACATTGCCCGTCGCATCGAAGGTATAGTCGGCCCCGCCGCCGGTCAGCTCGACCAGATGCTGAACCAGATCACCCTTCACCTCCAGCGGATTCACGAAATCGGTCATGCCGAAATGTCGCGCCATTTCTTCCTTGGAGTGGTTGATATCAACACCCACGATCTGATCGGCGCCCGCAAGCCGCAGCCCCTGGATCACATTCAGCCCAATACCGCCCAGGCCAAACACGACGCAACGGCTGCCAAGCTCTACCTTGGCGGTGAAATTTGCCGCGCCGATACCGGTTGTCACCCCGCAGCCCACATAGCAGACCTTGTCAAACGGTGCGTCGCTGCGGATCTTGGCCAGGGCAATTTCGGGCAGAACCGTGTGGTTGGCGAATGTCGAGCAGCCCATGTAATGAAAGATCGGCGTTCCGTCGAGCATCGAGAACCGCGTCGTGCCGTCGGGCATGAGCCCCTGGCCCTGGGTTGAGCGAATTGCCTGACACAGGTTGGTCTTCGGGTTCAGGCAATACTCGCACTCGCGACACTCGGGCGTGTAGAGCGGGATCACATGGTCACCGGGTTTCAGGCTCGTCACCCCCTCGCCCACTTCAAGCACGATTCCAGCGCCCTCATGACCGAGGATCGTCGGAAACAGCCCCTCGGGGTCTGCGCCGGAGCGGGTAAACTCATCGGTATGGCAAATGCCGGTGGCCTTGATTTCCACCAGGACCTCACCCGCCTTCGGGCCTTCCAGGTTGACCTCCATCACCTCAAGCGGCCTGCCTGCCTCCAGTGCAACTGCGGCTCGTGTTTTCATATCGCTTCTCCTCGAACTTGAAACCTGGCCGATGCGCACAGCGCAGGTCGGCAAATCTGATGCACCACAGAAAACAGCGCCATGATGCCTGACACAAGCAAAAACATGCGAAAACCCGCGCCGAACCCGAACCTTGGCCGGGCATCGAGCGCTCGCCTTCTCTTTTTGCGGCGCAGCGGCCCCGCGAACCCACCACCGGCGCCGAAAGTTGCGGTCAATCTGTCTGCGGGTCGGTTTGCTGCGCAATCGGCTCGATCAGTTCTTCGCCCTGTGCCCGGTTTGAATTCACCCGCGTCGACACCCGGTGAAATGCCAACAGATCATCGTCCGGCGCGCGCATCAGCCTGGCCGCGCCCTTGCCTTCTTCGCCCAGCCAAAGCCCGAAATCAGACCGGTCGATGATGACCGGCATGCGGTGATGGATCGCCGAAATCACCGGGTTCGCCCTTGTCGTGACAATGGCGCAGGTCGACATCACGTTATCGCCCTGACGCCAGTCTTGCCAAATGCCGGCAAACGCTATCGGCTTGCGGTCGCGGCGATAGATATACCAGGGCAAGCGGTTGCCGGCCTCATCCCTGGTCCATTCATAGAACCCGCTCGCCGGGATCAGGCAGCGCCGATGCCGGCTTGCTTCCTTGAAGGCCGGCTTCTCGGCAATGGTTTCAGCGCGGGCATTGATCAGCAGCGGGCCGTCATTTGGCGCATTGTACCAATGCGGGATGAACCCCCAGCGCATTCCCACAAGCCGACGGCCGGTGTCAGACCTGCGCACGGAATGAATGCGGTTTGTCGGGCAGACATTGTAGTTGGGGGTTGGCGGCAAATCATTGGCCGGCGTCGCTGAAAACAGCCTGGCCATTGCATCCGGTGGAAGGGTGACTGCAAATCGTCCGCACATGGTGCGACCTTAGCGCCAAATCCCCGCCCCACAACACGAAAGGCCGCCCGGGTTGGGGCGGCCCTTCCTTTCTGGCGTCAGTGCCTGCCGGTCTACTGGCCGACGGTCTTGATCCGACCTTCGACCTTGGCGTCGACCTTCCCCTTGCTTTCGATGTAGTTCATCACATCGTTTGCCAGCAGATTTCCGTTGCCGGCATCGATCAGAACCTTGCCGCCACCAAGCGCGGAATAGCCGTCACCTCCGCCAAGGATATAGTCATTGACCGCAACCTTGTAGAGCTTGTCGGGGTCAACCTCTTCGCCATTGACCTTCAGCGATACCACCCGCGATCCGGCCGGCGCGCTTGGGTCATAGACAAACTCGATCCCCGAAACCTGCGGGAACCGTCCCGAGCCCTTTTCAACCTGGCTCACACCGTTTTCGATGGCGGCAAGCAACTGGCTGCCAGGGATTTCGGTAAGGACGGTGGCGTTGCCGAACGGCAGTTCGGTCAGAATGTCCTTGCGGGTCAGGACGGTGCCCGGCTCATACACACGGTCGGCACGGATGCCACCGCCATTGGCAATCGCGGCATCGGCCCCGGTGGCCCAGCGCATGGCGTCGGCAATCAGGTTGCCCATGGCCGATTCTTCGCCCCGAACGACATTGCGGCGCGAATCCAGCGGCCCTTCGGTCGGGCCAAGCGGCACGTTCAGGCTTTCGTCCAGCTGCGCCTGGAACTTGTCGACAAGCGCCTGGGTTTCCGCATCGGGCGTCACCGTGGCCGTGTCGATGAACCGGAAGTTCGGCACCCAGCGAACCTTTCGCTTGCCGTCCTTTTCGGTGATCGTCACCTCAACGTCGAGCGGCGACACATAATAGCCGTCGATCGAGGTTTCCACATAGGCCGTGCGCCCGTCATAGTAGGTGCCGTAGGAATGATCGTCGCCGGACATGATTACATCGAAGGCGCCGCTTGAAATCAGTTTCTGGTCGTTGGAATTGTCTGTCTGGACAACGGCAATCACGAATTCCGCCCCATCGGCGCGCGCCTGGTCGGCGGCTGCAATTGCGGTCTCGACCGTCGGCAGGAACTTCAGATCTCCGGTGCTGGACACTTCGGGCGATGTATCCTGCGCCACCGGAATCAAGGCAACCTTCAGGCCTTCGATGTCCTTCATCATCACGCCGCCCAGTCCTTCAACGGGCGAGCCATCGGCATTGGTGATGTTGATCGCAGCCCACGGGTAGTTCGAGCCCGCCATCTTTTCCATGAAGTTCTCGACCCCGAAGTCAAACTCATGGTTGCCCGGAACGGCAATGTCAAAGGGCACGATATTGGTCAGATCAATGGTGTTCTGGCCCTTGTCGAAGCCCGACAGGATGGATGGCGAAAGCATGTCGCCATCGAAGACATAGAGCGTGTTCGGGTTGGCCGCGCGCTCTGCCTTGGCGATTGCGTTGAGGCGCGCGAAACCGCCCCGTCCCTTCTTGTCGGCGAAATTGTAGATGTCGCCGATTCCCAGAATTGTCAGGTTCACGGTCTCAGCGCTGGCGGGCGCAATTCCCCCGGCGGCCAGCAGGCTGGTGCCCAGTAGAAACGCAAATGTGCGGCGTCCATATCGTTGCATGGATTTTCCTCTCTGTTGATTGATCGGACCATGTTTGCCCCATTTGGGTGCAGAGTCAAAACCCGAAGCCATCCCGAGGCGAAAAACCACAGCATCACGCCATTGACCAACGCTGCACAAGCAGGCATCAAACTTGACATGATCATCTACAAGATATTCCGGGCCGATGAATGGGACACGCTTGTCGACAAGGGCATGACCTTCGGCACGCCGGTTGACCTGGCCGACGGCTACATCCACTTTTCGACTGCACAACAGGTGGCTGCAACCGCCGAAAAGTACTTTGCCGGCGAAGAAAACCTTGTGATTGCGGCGGTGGATGCCGAAGATTTCGGCGATGCGATGCAATGGGAGCCGGCGCGCGAAGGCGACCTGTTTCCGCATCTTTACCGCAAGCTGCGCCTTTGCGACATCATGTGGCACAAGAAACTGCCGCTTGACAAGGACGGCAAACACCTGTTCCCCGACGGCGTTTTGCGATGAGCCTGACCGAACGTCTCGGTCTGTCCCTTTTGCGCCGCCTTGACCCTGAAACCGCGCATGGCCTGGCCCTGCGTGCATTGCGCAGCGGGCTTGCCCCCCTGCCCGGCCCGATCACCAGTGACCGCTTGCAGACCCGGCTGGCAGGTCTTGACCTGCCCAATCCGGTCGGGCTGGCGGCCGGGTTTGACAAGAACGCGACGGCGGTGAACCGGTTGATGCGCGCCGGTTTCGGCTTTGTCGAGATCGGCGCGGCCACTCCGTTGCCGCAGCCCGGCAATCCGCGCCCACGCCTTTTTCGCCTGACCCGCGACCGGGCCGTCATCAACCGGTTCGGCTTCAACAACGACGGCGCCGACCTGATCGCAGACCGGCTGGCGGCCCGCGCCGACGGCATTCCGGTCGGGCTGAACATCGGTGCCAACAAGACCAGCCCGGACCGCGCCTCGGATTTTGCGCGCGTGCTGGAAACCTGCGGCCCGTTTCTTGAATTTGCAACGGTGAACGTCTCATCGCCAAACACCGAAAAGCTGCGCGACCTGCAGGGGCGAGACGCGCTGGCCACTCTGCTTGCCGGCGTGCTGGAAGCCCGCGACGGCCTGCCCCGCCCCATCCCGGTATTTCTCAAGATCGCCCCGGATCTTGACGAAGGCGAACTTGCCGACATTGCCCGCATCGCAATTGAAGCCGGTATTGATGCAATCGTCGCCACCAACACGACACTTGCGCGTGGCGGGCTGCAAGACCCACAGGCGTCCGAGACGGGCGGCCTGTCCGGGGCGCCGCTGTTTGAGCGCTCGACCCGGGTGCTTGCGCGGCTCTCCGAACTGACCGCCGGTCGCATGCCCCTGATCGGGGTCGGCGGCATCGGCAGCGCCGAACAGGCCCTGACCAAGATCAAGGCCGGAGCCAGTGCGGTGCAGCTTTATACGGCGATGGTCTACGGGGGCATTTCACTTGCCGCCACCATCGCCCGAGAGCTTGACCGATTGTTGCAACGCGAAGGCTTTTCATCCGTCGCCGAAGCCGTCGGAACCGACAAGGAGAAATGGCTATGACCATCACGATCTGGCACAACCCGCGCTGCTCGAAGTCGCGCGAAACGCTGGCGCTGCTTGAAGAGCGCGGCATCAAACCCGTCGTCCGGCGCTACCTGGATGACCCGCCCGGAAAGGCCGAAATCCGGGCCGCTGCACAGGCGCTTGGCAAGCCGGTCATCGCCCTGACCCGCACCAAGGAGCCATTGTTTCGCGAACTTGGCCTGAGCAGGGACAGCGACGACGAAACACTGCTCGCTGCGCTGGCGTCAAACCCCCGCCTGATCGAACGCCCGATCGTATTTGCCAATGGCAAGGCGGCAATCGGCCGGCCGCCCGAAGCCGTGCTGGATATCCTCTGACGACTGCGCGCGCAAAGCCCGACGGACTCAGGCCCCGTCAGCCGACGCCTCCAGAGCCGGATACCGCAGACCAAGCGTCACCGCGCGCGCCAGAAAGAAAATCGTCAGGGCCAGCCACAACCCGTGGTTCTGCCATGTCGGAACCAGCATGATCACCGCCGCCAGATAGACCAGCCCCGAGACCACCATCGCATTGCGCATGTCGCGCACGCGCGTCGCGCCGATGAATATCCCGTCGAGCATCCACGACGGAAACCCGACCAGTGGGGCCAGCACCACCCAAAGCAGGTAGGTGCGCGCTTCGGTGCGCACTTCGGGCGAGGTTGTCATCACGTCAATCAACCATGGCCCCGCCTGCCAGAAAAACGCCGCGACCGGCAGGGCAATCGCCATCCCCCATTGGCTGCTCAGCAGCGCCGCGCGACGCAGGGCTGCCCGGTCGCGCGCCCCAAGTGCCGCGCCAACCAGCGGCTCGGCCGCGATTGCGAACCCGTCCAGCGCATAGGACATGATGAACAGGAACTGCAGGATGACCTGATTGGCCGCCAGCGTCACATCTCCGAAGCGCGCCCCGATGAACAGAAAGCTCATGAACGCGACCTGAAGGATGACCGAACGCACCATGATCCCCGTATTCACGGTCATCATGCGTTTCAGCCGCGAGCGGTCAAATATCCGCGCCCAGTCGCGCCACTGATCGCCCGAAAACGCCGGACGACACAGCCAGATGCCAAACGCGAGCCCCGTCCACTCGGCAATCAATGTCGCAACGGCAACCCCTTCGACCCCCCAACCAAGACCCAGCACGAACCAGAGATCCAGCGCCACGTTCAGCCCGTTCATCCAGAACTGCAGCATGAACACGCCGCGGGTGCGCTCTGTGGCGATCAGCCAGCCGGTCACCGCGTAGATTGCAATCGCCGCCGGCGCGCCCCAGATGCGGATGCGCAGATAGTCGCGGGCCAGAGCCTCGACCTCGGCCGATGCCGGTGCCAGCTTGAACGCCGCCCAGAACAGGCCGGCCTGCAGCAGCACGAACCCGAACCCCGCTGTCGCCGCAATCATCAGGGCGCGCATCAGGATGGCACCGGTTTCGGCAATTTCGCCGGCCCCACGCGCCTGCGCCACAAGACCAGTCGTGCCCATCCGCAAGAACCCGAAAATCCAGTAGATCGCCGACAGGACGACCGCGCCAATTCCGACCGCGCCAATGGGTGCCGCCAGACCAAGCTGGCCGACAACCCCGGTGTCGACCGCCCCGAGAATGGGCACCGTCGCGTTGGACAGCAAGATCGGCAGGGCGATATTCAGAACGCGCCTGTGGGTGATTTCGCCGGCGTCAGCCATTTCGCGGCGGCATCAGGAAATGAGCCGTGGCCTGGGCAAAGGGACGGGCTCGATTGTCTTGCCAGCCTTCGACATGAACCGACGCATAGCGGCGCCCCGAGCGGTTGACCCGCGCCCGCGCATAGGCGTCACGCGGCAGGCCGGTGCGCAGATAGTCCACCGTGAAGTCAATGGTCTTCGGCAATCTGGGCAAGTGAGACCGGTCAATTGTCGCCGGGTCGATCCTTCCCGCTTCCAGGTCTTCCCACAGCATCGTCCAGCTCAGTTCGATGATGGCTGTCACCTCGAGAAAGGCCGCCGTGGCCCCGCCATGCAGCGCCGGCAGGATCGGATTGCCGATCAGCTTTTCGTCAAATGGCATGGTCGCGGTCAGCTCGTCGCCACGCCGGGTAAAGCTGATCCCGAGGAACCCGATGTAGGGCACACCCTCGACCAGCGCAATCAGCGCCTTGTCGCGGCGTTGCTTGACGACCTGAACCGGCTCCGGGCGTTTGCGGGCCATCATTTGCGCTCCACCGTAAAGGCGCCCGTCGCGGTGGCCACCGGGCGCTCGCGGTCATCGTCCATCGCGGTTGCCCGCACAAAAGCGACCGACTTCGTCACATGGTAACACTCGGCGCGCGCCAGAATGGCCTGCCCCGGCGTGGCCGGGCGCATATAGTCGATCCGCAGGTCCAGCGTGGCGGTCGTTGTCGAACCCTGCGGATGCCCCATGACCGACGCCCCGGCGCAGGTGTCCATCAGCGCGGACACCGCGCCACCGTGTATCACGCCGGTTTCCGGGTCGCCGATCAGTTTCTCGTCGTAGGGCAGGCGCATCTCGACCAGCCCTTCGCCAAAGGCCACCAGTTCCATCCCCAAGGCGCGCGCATGGGGCAGCGCTTCGATGATCATCCGACCAAGTTTTTCGCGCTGATGTGGCATATGTGGCCTTTCTGGATATTTCGTGCGGTTCGGCGCATTTCACCGGTGTCGCGTGGCTTCCCGTGTTCGTGATAGGTCACTCGGGCCGCAGGATACAAGACCCGCAGGACCAGAAGCCATGATGCCTCCGGCGGCATGATTTCCAAAAGACCGGCCAGCGCCGTCCAGTTCTTTCATCAGGAAATGCCAAAACCCCCATGACATCAACAGGATGCACAGGCCTGTCGGGTGTTTCCCACGACCTGACTTCGCCCGGTGCCGCCATGGTCTCAACCATTGAAGGCACTCGTCGGGACAGAATATCCGAATTTGAACAACAGGGAGGGGCTTTGAATGATGAAATTCCTGGCCATGGTGGCAGTGCCGGTGGCGGCGCTTGGAACAACGGGCGCGCAGGCGGCCACGTTCAACTTCTGTGGCGGTGCAGAACCGGCAAGGCCGCCTGGCAAAAGTCCAATTCGTTTCCAGGGATCGCGTATCGGCAATTCCTTTGCCGCCTGCGGGCCTGCTTCTGATCGGCGGCCTTGCCGGGCTGGGTGTGTTTGGCCGAAAGAACAGACATGCCTGACCGTCACGCACGGTTCTGACAGTTGGCGACGGCACCGTGAACCAGGCGGGGCCTTCGCAACTGCCGCCTGACCGGCCGTGCCGGCCACAAATCCAATTGATACAGCAAGGGGGAAAGGCTAGTCTTCAAGGCAAGGAGACTGCAATTGGCCAGCAATGAACGCCTGAGCTTCAAGGAAATGTGCGCGGCTTTCGATGTCACGCCACGCACTCTGCGCTACTACGAGTATATTGAGCTGCTCAGCCCCGAAAAGGAAGGCCGCAGCCGGTTCTATACCCCGCGCGAAATCGGGCGCATGAAACTGATCATGCGCGGGCGCCGCTTTGGGTTTTCGCTGGAAGAGATCCGCCAGTGGCTGGAAATGTATGACCAGAAGGGCACCGAACACCAGATGAAAGTCTGGCTGGAAATGGCCGACCGGCAACTGGACGCCCTCAGAAAACAACGCGATGAACTCGGGCGAACCATCGAGGAACTCCAGTCCCTGCGCGATGAAACCGTCAAGAACCTGGACTGACGGGGTCAGGAATTCCTTACCGAACGCCGGCCAATCGCCCCTTGTGAACATGACTCGAAAGCCAGACTGAACGCCAGATTATTGCGTGCAATTCAAGTGACGCGACGTTACATTGACGTAAACGTCAACTACACTTGCACGAGCAAGGGTTCCTGCCCAATTGATCCGGGAAACGAGCCACGGGAGACATTTCATGTCCGACGACCTCATGACCATTCGCCAGATGTGCGAAACATTTGACGTCACCGCCCGCACCTTGCGCTTTTACGAAGCCAAGGAACTGCTGGCCCCGGTCCGCGAAGGCCAGAGGCGCCTGTTCACCCGGCGCGACCGCGCCCGGCTGAAGCTGATCCTGCGCGGCAAGCGTTTCGGGTTCTCGCTGGAAGATATCCGCCAGTTGCTGGACCTCTATTACATCGGCGACCAGCAACGCACCCAGATGCTGCGCACCTACGAGCTGGCGCAACAGCGCCTGGCCGAAATGCAGCGCCAGCGCGATGAGCTGAATGTCGCCATCACCGAACTTGCCGAACAACTGAAGTGGGGCGAACAGATGATCGCCTCGCAAGACCAGAAGAACGCCGCCGAGTAAGCGTGCGAACACACAAGGGAGAGACCGATGCCTAGCTACTCCGCCCCCGTCAAGGACATGCAATTCCTGCTGCACGAGGTTCTTGAGATCACCAGGTCCGACGTGCCCGGTTATGACGAGCTGGAGCCCGATTTCACCGCCGCCGTTCTGGAAGAAGCCGGCAAACTGGCCTCTGACGTGCTGGCACCGCTCAACCCGGTGGGCGACCGCGAGGGCTGCAGGCTGGAAAACGGCGTCGTGCGCACGCCTGCGGGCTTCAAGGACGCTTATGAAAAGCTGCGCGAAGGCGGCTGGATGGGCCTTGACTGCGATCCGGAATACGGCGGCCAGGGCATGCCCTATATTCTGGGCACCGGCGTCGGTGAGATATTCGTGTCGGCCAACATGGCCTTCAACATGTATCAGG
>JALSJL010000207.1 GCA_026989405.1 Marinosulfonomonas sp.
GCCAATAAGCGCGATCGGGATGCTTTGCAATAGCTCCGCGAGTGCTGCGTCATCACCCAATACCGGATATCCTAGGATTTTTTCCACCTTACAGCCCAACTTCTCGACGATGCCGCCCACGGTGAACCGTCCATCGGCCTCGATAACGTCAATGGCTGCCCTGCAATGCCCGCCGCCACCAATGAGGAGAAGATCGCTCATTCGAGACGCGCGGCCAGTTCCGCAGAAGAGGGGATATTCACGATCCGAGCCGCAAGGTCTTCGGTTACCGGCAGGGCAGCGCGGGGCGCGTCCGCGTATATCTCAAGCCTGTGCATGGGCTCCCAGACTGGCCGCGCCATCAACCCGGCGGCATTTAATGTTTCTAGGAGTGTGTCGCGCGCAGCGACCGCGTGCGGTTCCAGAACCAGCGCATTCAGCCAGTAGTTCGACCGTGCCCCCGCTGGCTCGGAAAAAACCGAGATGTCAGGATGCCCGGCAAAGGCATCAATATACGCCTGGGCCAAAGTTCGTTTCTGCGCCACCCGCTCGTCGAGTTGTGCCAGCTGGGCGACGCCCAAGGCGGCGTTAATGTTTGGCAAGCGATAATTGTACCCGATTGCGTCGTGGTGAAACGCCCATTGATGCGGGGTCTTTGCGGTAGTGGTAAGGTGTTTGGCTTCGCGGGCGAGTACTTGGTCATCTGTCACAATCGCCCCGCCGCCTCCGGTCGTGAGGATCTTGTTGCCGTTGAAACTAAGCGCACCAACACGACCGAAACTGCCACACGGTCGACCATGCAGGTGACTGCCTAGTGCTTCGGCTGCATCCTCTACCAGCGCGAAGCCGAATTCAGTGGCCACCTTGTCAAGAGCATCCATGTTGGCGGGATGACCGAAAATGTGTGTTACGACCAAGGCAGAGATAGGCCGGCCAGTCTGACGGTTGAAGTTCCGACCGTCCCGCATTTCGACAAGGCTCTCCAAATAGAGCCGAAGGGCCACTGGATCAACGCTTAGCCGATCAGACTCGACGTCGACGAAATGTGGAACGGCACCAAGGTGATGTGCCGCATTTGCGGTAGCGACGAAGGTAAGGCTGGGCATGAGCACTTCATCACCCGGCTGCACGCCCGAAACCCTGAGTGCAACTTCAAGAGCTGCGGTGCCGTTGACCACTGCAATGGCGTATCGGGTGCCACAAGCTTCTGAGAGATCGCTTTCAAACTGGTCAACATACATGCCGACCGACGAAACCCACCCTGTGCGGATGCAGTCCACCACAAGCGCTTCTTCCTGGCCATGGAATTCGGGGGCGTGCAGCGGCACAAACTCGCTGGGCGCGCCCAGCACCATGCTCAGGCGCTCCCGAATATCTTCGGCAAGAGCTTGGGAAACAGACATGGAGCGGGTCAAATGTTGTACTGTTCCGCTTTGTAAGCAGCAAGATTGGTCGGAATCTGGAACCACTCAGCCGTCTCTGCCAATCCGCGCAGAAATCCCTCGCGTCGGCCAAATTCCGGCGACCATCCAAAGAGCTGTTCGGCCTTTTTTGTGCAGGCAAAAAGGCGCTCCACCTCGCTGGCCTCCGGACGAACGCGTATGTCATCCTGCTCCACCTCCACCTCGACACCCATTGCCTCGGCAATGGCGGCCACCGTATCACCGATCGAAATCTCGAAACCGGACCCGATGTTGATCACTTGACCCACCGCAGCATCACATCTCATCGCCTGTATGAAACCACGCGCAGTATCACGTACGAAGGTAAAGTCGCGGGTGGGAGTGAGAGAGCCCAATTTGATCTTACGCGAGCCACTGGCGATCTGGCTGATGATCGTCGGGATTACGGCGCGAGCCGATTGCCGGGGGCCATAGGTGTTAAATGGCCGCAAAATCGCGACTGGCATATCAAATGAGCGATGGAATGCCAGCGCCATCTGATCCGCGCCCACCTTGGTCGCCGCGTAGGGTGACTGCGCGTTGAGCGGGTGATCCTCGGTGATCGGGACAAACTGGGCCGATCCGTATGTTTCGGAGGTGGATGTGCATACCACGCGCGAAGTGCCAAGTTTGCGCGCCGCCTGAAGTACATTGAGCGTTCCTGTCACATTGGTCTGCACATAGGCATCAGGGTAATGATAGCTGAATGGGATGGCAATGAGGGCAGCGAGGTGCAGCACGACATCCACACCCTGCATGGCGTGTTCGATGCCGTGTGGATCCCTTACATCGCCGGAAAACACCTCGAACCGGCCCGCGACATCCTCCGATACGCGATCCAGCCAGCCCCAGCTGTTAAGAGAGTTGTACATCACGAATGCACGAACGTCATACCCTTCTCTGACCAGCATTTCCGTCAGATGCGAGCCGATGAACCCGTCTGCACCCGTCACCAGAACCTTTTGATTAATCATCTCTTCCTAGGTCTTTCGATCTTTGTTTCTAAATGGCTTGCACTTCGGTGCCGCCAAACGACTGTCACACAGATATCGAGAGACGCACCCCTCTTTCATATTGTGCCGCAATGCCTGTCTCTCGCATTATCAGCCATCGTTACTGGTACTGGTGGCCTTTTGAGACGCCACTTCCCCCCTTACTGCCTCAATCTCCGCCTTGAGCGCCTCATATTCCCGCAGCTTCCGCGCCAGGAACCGCCCTGTCAGTGCAGCTTTCTCGGCTACCCCCTTGGGCGTCAGCAGGTACATGTACTTCCGCTTGTCCTCAGCTTCCTGGAAATTCCGCATCTTCACGAAGCCTTTCTCGACCAGCGCGTTCAGGCAGTAGTTCACGCCGCCGAGGCTGATGCCCAGCGCCTTGGCGATTTCGCGCTGGCTGGCGGTGGGGTTTTCCTCGAGGAGGCGCAGGACGCGGAAGCGGACGTCTTCGGCCTTGGCCTGGTTTCTATTGGGCATGGG
>JALSJL010000208.1 GCA_026989405.1 Marinosulfonomonas sp.
GTGGAACACGCCGCACAGGCTGAGCGACAGGAAATTCTCCCGGCTGCTGCCTGATTTCCCGCAGACATCGTTAGTCGACGCACTCGCTGCCAGCCTCCCAAAGGATGTCCACCCAGACCAGCGCATGGCGCAGAACCGGCCCTTCCCTGCCAACTGAAGGATCCTCCGCGCTTTCGTCTGCCCAGACAAGCCCGCTGCCCCGCACTTCGAGCCCGGCGGCGGGCAACACATAGTCGACCCGCAGATTGCCGGGGCCGCCTTCGTCGCGCCAGTCTGCCGTGTCCAGTGCCGGGTCGCCGGCCTGGCCCCGGTTCGCCCCGCCCTGGGCGCGCGCCGCCCGGACGCCGCGTTCGCTTCGGGGCGCCGGGTCTTGCAAACGCGCGTCGGCCAGAAGTTTCCGGACCGCCCCGGTATCGCCCTTGCCGTCAGCCGGGTCCAGGTTGGCATCACCCAACAGGACGAAGGGCGATGTTGGTGCAGGCCAGGCCAGCTTTCCGTCAAGATAGTCCAGCCAGAACAGATTCTGTGCGCGATTGCGCCGGCTGTTGCGGTGCTCGGGCCCGTCAAAGGCCGGCGTTGTCGCGTGATAGGCCAGCAGCCGCAGGGGCCGACAGGGCGCAAGCACCGGAACGTCCCAATGCGCGACCGACGAAAGGCGAAGGATGCGTGCGGCATCCTTGTCGGGCCCGGTGGCGGGCATGTCCGAGCCGGGCAGATCTTTCCAGAGCAGCTCTGAAAAGTCGCGAACGGCAGCCGTATCGACCGGATAGCGCGACAGCAGCGCAAGCCCGCCCTGCCCGGCAAACTCACCATAGCCTTGTGCATCACGCGCACCGCCAAGCCAGCCGTCGTTGTCCAGGTCCAGCCCGGTCGCCATGCCGGTATTCGGCGCAAGGGCAAACACATGATCAAAGCCGCCGCCAGCCTCGCGCAGCAGGTCATTGAAGGCCCGCAGCGCCACCAGGCCAAGGTCATGGTCGAAATTGGTCAGCAACAGGATATCGGGCGCGGCCGACCTGATCAGATCACGCACCTGCAGCACCTGCTCATCCTGGCCTGACAGGATGTCACGCAACAACAGGCCCGGCCCACGCCGCTCCAGCCCGCTGTTGAGCGTGGCAACCCGGATCACGGTTTCGGCGCGCACGGGCACCGCGGCCAGAAACAGGCTGGCCGCGCACAGGCTGGCCGGCAGCAACCGGCGCAGGACCGGCGGATCAGTTTTCAGGAAAAGGCGGCGGCGTCTTCGGCCTGTGAATACGCCTTGCGGCGTTTTTCGGCGATCATTTCGGCCACGCGGCCCAAAGCAATGCCACGCATGAACAGACTTGCCGGTAGAAAGGCCCATGCCGAAACCGTCCAGATCAGCGTTTGCGGGTTGTCCAACGTCACCGAACCGAACAGCGATGACGCCGCCTTGACTGCAACCGGGGTCAAGAATGGCAGGGTAAACCCTAACACAATGTTAAAGGCCGCATCTCTTTCCAGCCGGCGCACCACATCGGTGCCGGCGGTCGGGTCGAAGGTCGGCAGGTTGATCCAGACATTGAACGCGCCGCTTCCGGCCGGCCAGTTCTTGAGGCGCAGGGTAATCAGGAAGATTGCCAGCGTCACCAGTGAAATCAGATAGCTCATCCCGGCCGCCGTCCGGACCAGAGCGAAATGGCGCGGATCTGTGCTTTCCGGCAACATCAGCAACACAAGCCGCACCGGGCTGTAGGGAAAATCAATGGCATATCCGATCAGCGCGCCGATCGCCTGGACAAATTGCGTCATGGCGGTCGGATCGCTCTCGCCGCGCATGATGACGCTCAACAGGAACACGGTCACAAAGAGCGATATGAACCGAATACGGTTGAATGGCGGCGCATCGCGAAATTCGATCAGGCCCGGGTAGGCCGACGCATATTCAAAGATCGTCAGCGCCGCGCCAAAAATGGCCACCAGCGCAACGATCTGTTTGCCGTCCGGGCTGACCCCCGGCAACAAAAGTGAGGGCGTTGCCACCAGCAACACCACCAAGATCGCGCGCACCAGCGCGCCTGGGAGCCGTGAAATCACTGCTCTAACCCCTCAAAATGGCCGAACGCGGTACGTCGCCACGCTCTTTTTCCGTTTTGACCCCGCCAATTGTGGCAGGCTGCCTCAAAATTGCCCAATTTTTGCCTTCTTTCATCTGTCCCAGCAAGAGTCGGAACAGATTAATAAAAAGTTTGCGGCCAAAACGTGGAGAAACTGGTGCGGCATTGCATCATTTTCATAAACAATAAGGGCCACCCGCATGGATGGCCCCACATGTTGTGTGTCAGGCATTTTCAGACCCAAGGACGCTCCTGCGCGGTTTTCGCTTCGTATTCGTCAATCGATTTGGCCTTTTCCAGGGTCAGCGAAATATCATCAAGGCCATTCAGCAAACAATGCTTCTTGAACGGATCGATTGTGAATGAAAACCGCTCGCCCTCTGGGGTCACGACGACCTGTTCTTCGAGGTCGACAGTGATTCTGGCGTTTGCGCCCTTTTCGGCCTCATTCATCAGAAGTTCGACCTGCTCGGGCTCGAGAACCACGGGCAGAATGCCGTTCTTGAAACAGTTGTTGTAGAAGATGTCGGCAAAGCTCGTCGAGATCACGCAGCGTATGCCAAAGTCGAGCAGGGCCCAGGGCGCATGTTCGCGCGATGATCCGCAGCCGAAATTGTCCCCGGCAATCAGGATCTCTGCATTGCGATAGGCCGGCTTGTTCAAGACGAAATCCGGGTTCTCCGAGCCGTCATCAAGATAGCGCATCTCGTCAAAAAGGTTCACGCCCAGCCCCGAGCGCTTGATCGTTTTCAGAAACTGCTTCGGGATGATCATGTCGGTGTCGATATTGACCAGCGGCATCGGCGCGGCGATCCCCGTCAGCTTGTCAAACTTTTCCATGGTGTAACTCCTGTGTGCCCGGTCCGGGCGAATTCCTGTTCGGGCGGGCTCAGATCAGCTCGCGCACATCGGTCAGCCGGCCGGTCAGGGCTGCCGCGGCGGCCATCTGCGGGCTGACCAGGTGCGTGCGCCCGCCCTTGCCCTGGCGGCCTTCGAAATTCCGGTTGCTCGTCGCGGCGCAACGCTCGCCGGGGGCAAGCTGGTCGGGGTTCATCGCAAGGCACATCGAACAGCCGGCAAGCCGCCAGTCAAACCCGGCCTCCTGAAATATCTCGGCCAGGCCTTCTTCTTCGGCCTGCGCCCGCACAAGGCCGGAACCGGGCACGATCATTGCCCGCAGACCGTCCTTGATCTTCTTGCCCTTGACGATCTCGGCGACCGCGCGCAGGTCTTCGATCCGCCCGTTGGTGCACGAGCCGATGAACACCGTGTCGATCTCGATGTCGGTCAGCTTCATCCCGGGCTCCAGCCCCATGTAATCCAGCGCGCGTTTCACGGCCTCGACCTTGCCGCCTTCGAACTCTTCGGGCGCGGGAACCTGTGCCGTGATCGGCAGCACATCCTCGGGCGATGTGCCCCAAGTCACGACCGGCGCGATATCTTCGCCGCGGATGGTCAGCACCTTGTCGAACTGCGCGTCGTCATCGGTGAACAACGTCTTCCACCAGGCCAGGGCGGCTTCCCACTGGGCGCCCTTGGGCGCGTGCGGGCGGCCCCTGACATATTCGAACGTCTTT
>JALSJL010000209.1 GCA_026989405.1 Marinosulfonomonas sp.
GATCAGCCCGGCGCGGGCGCCGCCTTCGATCGCCATGTTGCAAACCGTCATCCGCCCTTCCATCGACAGGCTGCGGATCGCTTCGCCGCAATACTCGATCACATGGCCGGTGCCCCCTGCCGTGCCGGTCGCCCCGATCACAGCAAGGGTGATGTCCTTGGCCGTCACGCCGGGTTGCAGCTTGCCGGTAATCTCGACCTTCATGTTCTTCGATTTCTTCTGGATCAGCGTCTGGGTCGCCAGCACATGTTCCACCTCGCTGGTGCCGATCCCGTGGGCCAGTGCGCCGAAAGCGCCGTGGGTTGCGGTATGGCTGTCGCCACACACGACCGTCATGCCCGGCAGCGTCCAGCCCTGTTCGGGCCCGACGATATGCACGATGCCCTGGCGCACGTCGTCCACCGGATAGTAGTGCACGCCGAAATCGCGGGCGTTCCTGTCGAGCGCCTCGACCTGAATGCGGCTTTCTTCGTTCTCGATCCCCTTGGCGCGGTCCAGCGTCGTGGGCACGTTATGGTCGGGCACCGCGATCGTCTTGTCGGGCGCGCGCACCGTGCGGCCAGTCATGCGCAACCCCTCGAAGGCTTGCGGGCTTGTCACTTCGTGCACCAGGTGGCGGTCGATATACAGCAGCGCGGTGCCGTCATCGTCTTCGCTGACCACATGGGCGTCCCATATCTTGTCGTAGAGTGTTTTCGGATTGGTCATGTCATCCCTCTTTCAGGGTCATCGGCGTTTCGGACAAAATGTGCGGCGGGCGGGCCTATAGCCCGGCCAACACCGCCTTGGTCGCCCCGAAAAACCGCCACGGAAGGCGGGACCGGTCATCCATGTCGAAAACTGCGCTCATGGCGTCTGACCTAGCCAAATCCCGCCGCACTATCAAGACCGCTCGGCTTGCCGGGTCGCGATTGTCATGCCAAGGTCCGAAAAAACGCGGAACGCCATGGAAACCGAAGTTCAACCCCTGCTCGAAACCCTGACCACGCTCTGGTCAAGCATCGAGTCGCGGCTCGGGGCGTTGTTCCTGTTTCGCGGTCAGGTGCAGATTGGCATTCTTCTGGGCTGCATCGTGCTGGCCTATATCCTTCGCCGGCTGACCGCCCCGCGCATGAGCGCCTGGATGCACAGCCTGGAGGGCTGGCCGAAGTGGCGCCTTCGCGTGCTGGTGTTGATCCACCGGCGGCTCCAGCTGATCTACTTCGTCATTCTGGCCTGGACCGCCAATTTCGTGATGTCGCAGATCTACACCTTCCCGTCCTGGCGCAACACGCTCAGCCTTGTCGCAACGATCGCCACCGCCTGGCTGGCGGTGGTGCTGGCCGCCCGCCTTATCAAGAACCACCTGTTGCGCCGGATCGTGACCTGGGGCATGTGGATCTACGTCACGCTCTACTACCTTGGCCTTCTCGAGCCGGTCTCGGCCTCGCTTGACCGGGTGGCCGTGGAATTCGGTGACTTCCGCCTGTCGGCCCTGGCCATCGTGAAAGCGCTGATCGTCACCGGTATCCTGTTCACTGTCGCCCGCCTGGTGTCGACCACCGCCGCCAGCAGGATTCAGCAGGCCAGGGACATTTCGCCCTCGATGCGGGTGCTGATGGTCAAGGCGGTCCAGATCGGACTGTATTCCGCGGCGTTTTTCATCGGGCTGAAGGCTGTCGGGTTCGACCTGACCGGGCTTGCCGTGCTGTCCGGCGCAATCGGCGTCGGCCTTGGTTTCGGCCTGCAAAAGGTGGTGTCGAACCTTGTGTCCGGCATCATCATCCTTCTGGACAAATCGATCAAGCCCGGTGACGTGATCAGCCTTGGCGACACGTTCGGCTGGATCAACTCGCTTGGCGCGCGCTATGTTTCCGTGGTCACACGCGACGGGCGGGAATACCTGATCCCGAACGAGGACCTGATCACCGGGCAGGTCGTCAACTGGTCGCATTCCAACGATTTCGTGCGTCTCGACATCCATTTCGGCACCGCCTATGGCGACGATCCGCACGACGTGCGCCGCATCGCCTGCGAAGCTGCGGCTTCGGTCGAGCGGGTTTTGCGCTCGCGCCCGCCGGTGTGCCATATCATCGGCTTTGGCGACAGCTCGGTAGATTACGTCCTTCGGTTCTGGATCAGCGACCCCACGGGCGGGCTGACAAACATCCGCGGCAACGTGTTTCTTGCGCTTTGGGATGCGTTCAAGGACAACGACATTTCCATTCCGTTCCCGCAGCGCGAGGTCAAATTGCTCGAAGGCAGCCAGATTGCCACCCGCCCGCTCAATGACCCTTGATCGGCGGAGTTTTCGCATTCCCGCCGATTTGAACAACTATTTCGCCGCAAATCTTGAGATTTGCCCTTCGCGCTGCTACGTTTTGATCAGGCCCGGCGCCGGGGCCCTTGGCGGCGCATCACAAAGGAGGACACTGTCCTGTCTCAGACCATTGACGCAGCCCGGCAAACGGCTGCACCCGGTTCGGGCATGAATAACCTGTCCAACCCGCTTTCAGGCAAGAAACTGCTTGGGCAAATCCTGGCTTCTCTCGATGAAAACAAGGCCGAAGACGTGATCTCGATCAGCCTCGCGGGCAAATCCGAGATGGCGGATTTCATGGTGATCTGTTCGGGCCGTTCGACCCGGCAAGTGGTCTCGATTGCCGAAAAGCTGGCCGACAGCATCAAGAAATCTGCCGGCTTGCCGAGCAAACTGGAAGGCAAGGATCAGGGCGACTGGGTGCTGATCGACGCCGGCGACGTGATCGTTCACATCTTTCGCCCGGAAGTGCGCGAGTTCTACCAGCTCGAAAAAATGTGGATGGACCCGGCACAGGCTCCGGCCAAGGGCTGATGCGCGTCCAGATCTGCGCCGTGGGCCGGCTTCGCCCCGGCCCCGAACGCGATTTGATCGATGACTACCTGACCCGGTTCGACCGCACCGGGCGCGCCCTGGGCCTTGGGCCGGCCACGATCACCGAAGTGGATGACCGCAAGGGCGGTGGCATGGCCGCCGAAAGCGCGCTGTTGCAGCGCGCCATCCCGAAAGGCGCCACGGTCTGTGCGCTGGACGAGCGCGGCAAGGTGATGACATCACCCGAGTTTGCGCAGATGCTGGCCGGATGGCGCGATCAGGGCGCCGGCTCTGCGGTGTTCGTGATCGGTGGCGCGGACGGGCTGGAAAAGGGGCTGCGCGAGCAGGCCCGGGCACGGCTGTCGCTTGGCAAGATGGTCTGGCCGCACATGCTGGCCCGCGTGATGCTGGCCGAACAACTTTACCGCGCGGCCACGATACTGGCCGGCGGCCCCTATCACAGAAACTGAAATCGCGGTTTCCCCCGGCGGGGCGGCGCGCTAGAACACAGCCACACCGGCCAGCAAACAGGCACCCCATGAGCACACCAAAACCTGTCGTTCTATGTATTCTCGATGGCTGGGGGCTGCGCGACGACCCCACCGCAAACGCCCCCGCGCTTGCCAGCACGCCCAACTTCGACCGGCTGATGGCGACCTGTCCGCATGCCACGCTGGTCACCTACGGGCCCGACGTGGGCCTGCCGCGCGGGCAGATGGGAAACTCGGAGGTCGGCCATACCAACATCGGCGCCGGGCGCGTCGTGGCGATGGACCTTGGCCAGATCGACCTGGCCATCGAGGACGGTTCGTTCTTCGAGAACCCGGCCCTGCTGGACTTCATTGCCCGCCTGAAAGAGACCGGCGGCACGGCGCATCTGATGGGGATGATCTCGGATGGCGGGGTGCATGGGCACATCGACCACATCAAGGCCGCGATCAGGGCGATTGCCGGCGCCGGCGTTCCCGTCGTGCTGCATGCGATCACCGACGGGCGCGACGTGGCGCCGAAATCGGCGCTCGGCTACATGCGCGACATCCTGGACACGCTGGACGACGCCGGCGGCAGGGTGGTGACGGTTGGCGGGCGCTATTACGCGATGGACCGCGACAAGCGCTGGGACCGGGTGCAGCTGGCCTATGAGGCCATCGTTCACGGCAAGGGCCAGAGCGCGCCGGATGCGATCCGCGCGATCGAGGCCGCCTATGGCGATGGCAAGACCGATGAGTTCATCCCGCCCACGGTCATTGACGGCCATGACGGCCTGCATGACGGCGACGGGCTGTTCTGCCTGAACTTCCGCGCCGACCGGGTGCGGGAAATACTCGCCGCCATCGGTGACCCGGATTTCGATGCGTTCGAAACCGGGCCTCGGCCGCGCCTTGCGGCGCTTCTCGGGATGGCCGACTATTCCGACCGGCACGACACTTACATGACCACCTGCTTCCCGAAGCAGCATATCGTGAATACGCTGGGGCATTGGGTTGCCGAACAGGGGCTGCGCCAGTTTCGCGTGGCCGAAACCGAGAAATATCCGCATGTCACCTTCTTCCTGAACGGCGGCGTCGAACCCCCGGAAAAGGGCGAAGACCGCTACATGGCCCCAAGCCCCAAGGTTGCGACCTACGATCTGCAACCGGAAATGTCGGCCGATGAGGTCACCGACCACCTGGTCGGCGCGATCGAGGGCGGCTACGACCTGATCATCGCCAATTACGCCAACCCCGACATGGTCGGCCACACCGGCGACCTTCAGGCCGCGATCGTTGCCTGCGAAACCGTCGACCGCGGGTTGGGCCGGGTGATGGACCCGCTCGAAAAGGCCGGCGGCGCGATCATCGTGACGGCCGATCACGGCAATTGCGAAACCATGATTGACCCGGAAACCGGCGGGCCGCACACCGCCCACACCATGAACCCGGTGCCGGTGATCGTGTGCGGCGGGCCGAAGGGAGCCAAGTTGCGCAATGGCCGGCTGGCCGATCTGGCCCCGACCATCCTGCATCTGATGAACCTGCCCAAACCGCCGGAAATGACCGGCGAAAGCCTGTTGGCGGACTGATGCGCAGGCTCATTGCCCTGATCGTGCTGCTTTGGCTGCCGTTGCCGGTGGCCGGCGAAAACAATCCGGCAGAACTTGCGCGCCAGGCGATGGCCGACCTTGAACAGGCTCATATCGCGCTTGGCGAAGCCACGCGCGCGTCTGACCGGGTCGCTGCGCTGAGCCAGACGATCAGAGCCTATGAAGACGCGCTGGAAGCGCTGCGCGAGGGCCTGCGCCGGGCGGCTCTGCGCGAAGCCGCGATCCGGCGCGAATTTGAGGTCGAGCGCGACAAGGTCTCGCGTTTCCTCGGGGTCATGCTGTCGTTGCAGTCGGCCTCGGGGCCGCTGGCGCTGCTGCACCCTTCGGGTCCGTTGGGGACGGCGCGCGCCGGGATGATCGTGGGTGAAATCACCCCGTCGATCCAGGCCGAGGCCGAGCGCCTTCGTGCGAAACTCGAAGAAGTTGCGCTGTTGCGGGCCCTGCAGGAAAGCGCAGCCAGCACCCTGCAGGACGGGCTGGACGGGGTTCAGAAGGCGCGCACCGAGCTCAGCCAGGCCATTTCGAACCGCACCGATCTTCCGCAACGGTTCCTGGCCGACCCCGAAAAGCTGCAGGGGCTGATCGACAGCGCCGAAACGCTTGAGAGTTTTGCAACCGGCTTGTCCGGGATCGACATGAGCGACCTTGCCGATACGGTGCCCGATCCGGTGCAGGACTTTCGCACGGCGCGCGGCATCTTGCCTCTGCCGGTCCAGGGCACGGTTCTGCGTGCCTTCCAGGAACCCGATGCCGCGGGCGTGAAGCGCCCGGGCCTGCTGCTGTCCACCCGCCCGTTGTCGCTGGTCACAACCCCATGGGCGGCCACATTACGGTTTCGCGGCCCGTTCCTCGACTACGGAAACGTCGTCATTCTGGAACCCGATACCGACACGCTGCTGATTCTCGCGGGGCTCGATCAGGTCTTTGGCGAGGTCGGGCAGGTGCTTCCGCCGGGCACGCCGGTCGGTTTGATGGGCGGTGCAACCCCTGATTCGGACAGTTTCTTTCAAATTGCCGTTAACGGGGGTGGTTCTGATCAGTCAGAAACGCTTTATATGGAGCTCAGAGTGGGCGAGAAACCGGTCGACCCGACCCCGTGGTTCGCCCAGACAAGGGAATAGACATCGATGAGAAAATTCGTGATGGCCGCAATCGGCGGCACATTGGCGGGCGCCATCCTGACCACCCAGGTCGCGGGCCCGCTGATCGCGCAGGAAAACCTGCGCAACACAAGCATCTATGAACAGCTTGATCTGTTCGGCGACATATTTGAACGCATCCGGGCGCAATATGTCGAAGATGTCGACGAAAGCGAGCTGATCGAGGCCGCGATCAACGGCATGCTGACGTCGCTCGATCCGCACTCGAGCTATCTGTCCGCGGAAGCCGCGGCGGAAATGCGCGAAGACACCCGCGGCGAGTTTGGCGGGTTGGGCATTGAAGTCACCCAGGAAGACGGCTGGGTCAAGGTTGTCACTCCGATGGATGGCACCCCGGCCTTCAATGCGGGCGTGCAGGCCGGTGACTTCATCACCCAGGTCAATGGCGAAAGCCTGCTGGGGCTGACGCTTGGCGAAGCGGTCGAGATGATGAAGGGGCCGGTCGGATCCGAGATCATCATCACGGTCGTGCGCGAGGGCGTGGACGAGCCGTTCGACGTCTCGATCATCCGCGATATCATCAAGCTGACGGCCGTGCGCACCAAGGCGGTTGGCAATACCGTTGTGTCGCGCATCGCCACCTTCAATGACCAGACCTTTCCCAACCTTCAGGAAGGGCTGAAAAAGACGATTGAGGAACTTGGCGGCATGGAAAATGTCGATGGCTTCATCATCGACCTGCGCAACAACCCCGGCGGATTGCTGAACCAGGCGATCAAGGTGTCCGATGCCTTCCTGGAAGAAGGTGAGATCGTTTCCACCCGGGGCCGCGATCCGCAGGATGGCGATCGCTACAACGCCACGCCGGGCGATCTTGCGCAAGGCAAGCCGGTTGTCGTGCTGATCAACAATGGCTCGGCCTCTGCCTCGGAAATCGTGGCCGGTGCACTTCAGGACCATCAGCGCGCCATTATTGTCGGCACCAAGAGCTTTGGCAAAGGCTCGGTTCAGACGGTCATGCCCTTGCGCAACAATGGCGCGATGCGCCTGACGACGGCGCGCTACTACACGCCGTCCGGCCGCTCGATCCAGGCGCTTGGCGTGTCGCCCGACATCGTGGTCGAACAGCCTCGGCGCGATCCCGGTGCGGACGAGGGGGAAGACAAGCCACGCCGCACCCGCTCGGAAGCCGATCTGCGCGGCAGTCTGAACAACGACAGCCTGACGGATGACGAACGCGCGCGCATCGAAGAAGAACGCGCCGTGGCCGAAGAAGCCGCCAAGCTGCGTGACGAGGACTTTCAGCTGTCTTACGCGGTTGACCTGCTCAAGGGCCTCGCGGCGATCAACAAGGCCAGATAGGCCGAAAGGGGCCGGGATGACCGGCCCCTTTCCTGGCATTCCCATGAGATCGGAAGACATGGCCTCTCTCCCCTACCGACCCAATGTCGGGATCATGCTGGTCAACCGTGACGGTCGGGTGTTCGTCGCCCAGCGGATCGACAGCCCCAAGGACGCCTGGCAAATGCCCCAGGGCGGGATCGACCCGGGCGAAGACCCTCGAAAGGCCGCCCTGCGAGAGCTGGAAGAAGAAACCGGAATATCTCCCGACCTGGTGCGGATTGACGCCGAGACTCCCGGTTGGCTGACCTATGACTTTCCACAGGACCTGGCCCCGAAGCTGTGGAAGGGCGGCTATCGCGGCCAGAAGCAGCGTTGGTACCTGATGCGGTTTCTTGGTGATGATGCCCAGATTGACATTGCCACCGAACACCCCGAGTTTTCGCACTGGGAATGGGTTGACCCTTCCGAGGTGGTCGAAAAAATCGTGCCTTTCAAGCGCGACGTCTATGCCAGGGTGCTCGAGGAATTTGCCGGGCACCTGGGTTGAGGGTGTCGCCCCTCTCCCGAGGATCGCCTGCCATGCTGGCAAATGGGCGGACGCGGGCCTATATGTCGCCCATGCGAACACCCGCGCGTTCACATTCAAGGTATCAACGAAGGACGGAAACATGAAACCAACAGCACAGATTTTCGCAGCATCGGTTCTTCCACTGATGATGTCTGCGCCGGCCGCCCTTGCGCAGGGCTATGACCACATGGGCTACGGTGGCTGGTTCTTCCTGCCGGTCATGATGGCCATCATCGCCGGCCTCACGATCGGCGCCATCGTTGTTGCCGTGCGCCTTTTGGGCCCCGGCACCGGTTCCGGCGCAAGCCGCAAGGCTCAGGATTTGCTGGACGAGCGTTTTGCACGCGGCGAGATCGACAAGAGCGAATACATAGAACGGCGCGACGCGCTCAACCGGTAGGGCGCGCGCGTCACTATCGGCTTTCCTCGCCCAAACCGGCGCGGTAATGAACGCGAATGGGAAAGAAGCTCGATACACGCGCGGTTGGCCTCGATAGCGGGCTCAAGTTCATCCACTGGCTGACCGGGGCCGAAAACCTGCATTACGGCCTGTGGGACGGGCTCGAGGTGACAGCGGGCAATCTGCGGGCGGCGCAGGATGCCTATTCCGACAAGCTGTTGGGCCACCTGCCTGCCGGCGCCCTGCGCATCCTCGACATCGGTGGCGGCGCCGGTGAAACGGCGGCCAGGTTGCTGGCGCGCGGGCATGACGTTGAAATCGTCGTGCCCAGCGCTTTCATGGCCGAACGCTGCCGCGCAAACGTCCCCGCCGCGCGGGTGCATGAGTGCAAGTTCGAAGACTTCCGGAGCGATCGCCGGTTTGATGTCTGCCTTTTTTCCGAAAGCTTCCAGTACATTCCGCTTGACGCCGGGCTGTCCGGGGCTCTGGCGTATCTTGATGATCACGGCGAGATTCTGATCGCCGACTGTTTCCGCTCGGCGGCCTATGAAACCGCCGGGCTGATCTCGGTAACGGGCGGGGGCCACCCGATCGGGGCCTTTCGTGAAGAACTGGCCCGCCAACCGGTCGAGATCCTGGCCGACGAGGACATCACCGCGTCGGTCGCCCCTTCGATCGACCTTGAGCAAGGGTTCTTCAACGTGCTCGGCCATGCCGTGACACGCATCGACCAGGAGCTTGCGGTGGTCCGGCCGAAATCCCGCTGGCTGCTGCACCGCGCCCTGCGCGCGCTGCTGAATGAACGCAAACGCGCCCGCCTGAACCAGCGCCTGAATGAACAGGCCCGCAACAGCGAGACCTTCGAAAAATTCAATGAATACCGGATTCTGCGGCTGAAAAAACGGTAAACGAACGATCAGGCCACAGACACCCCATCAGGACTCGAAAAAAGAACAAAACGTGAATATGATACGAGTCATGCTGCACCGTTGCCACCGCCTGACCTTTGAACGTCGCCCTGTGACGGGCCGGACAGACCGGATGCGGGCGCAAGAATGCCGGCCCGACCAGGGGGGCATCTGATGTTTGCCGAACTGTCCATAACCTCGAACTTCAGCTTTCTCACCGGCGCCTCGCACCCCGAAGAGTTCATCCGCCGGGCAGCGCTCATGGGAATGCCGGCCATCGCCATTGCCGATGAAAATTCGGTGGCCGGTATCGTGCGTGCCCATACCGAAGCGCGCGAGATCGGGCGCGTTGTCCGCCTGCGCGCCGCCGCCGATGCCAGGCCGGTCGGCCCGCCCCGCCCCGCCTGTATCCCGCGCCCGACCTCGGCCGACATCACCAATGTGCCACGCCTGATCCCGGGCGCGCGCCTTGTGCTGGCAAACGGTTTCACTGTCACCGCATTGGCGCGCAGCCGCACCGGTTGGGGTCACCTGTGCCGCCTGCTTTCGCTCGGACAGCTGCGCGCGGGCAAAGGCACCTGCCGGCTGAACCTCGATGACCTGCTGCAATGGGGCGATGCGCTGGAGCTTCTGGTCCATCCGCAAGTGCCGCCGGAGCAGGGCGGCGCGGACCCGTGGGAGCCGCAGGCGCGCCGGTTGACGCGCCGCTTCCCCGCGCAGGTCTCACTGCTCATGGCTCCGCAGTATGACGGGCAGGATGACCGGCGCTTCGCGCGCCTCGCGGCGCTGGCCAGGGCTCTCGACATCCCCACTGTCGCCTCGGCCGCCCCGATCATGCACCACGCCCGGCGTCGCAAGCTGGCCGATGTGCTGACCGCCATCCGCACCGGCGTCCGTGTCGATGATCTGGGCCGGGCCGCGCTGGCCAATGCCGAACGTCGTCTGCGCACGCAGGCCGAAATGCTGCGCCTGTTCGAAGATCACCCGAAGGCCGTGCACCGCGCGGGCGAGATCGCCGCGCGCTGCACCTTTTCGCTGGACGAATTACGCTACGAATATCCCTCCGAGATCGCCAATGGCGAAACCCCCGCCGAGCGCCTGTCACGCCTCGCCCATGCCGGGCTGCGCTGGCGCTATCCCTCCGGCGCGCCCGAGCGGGTGCGCAAGATGCTCGACCATGAACTGACCCTGATCGCCAGGCTGAAATACGAACCCTATTTCCTGACCGTGCGCGACATCGTCGATTTCGCCCGCTCCCGCGGCATCCTGTGTCAGGGCCGCGGCTCGGCGGCCAATTCGGTCGTGTGCTACTGCCTTGGCGTCACCAGTGTCTCACCCGAAATCGGCACCATGGTGTTCGAGCGTTTCGTCTCCGAAGCCCGCGACGAGCCCCCCGATATCGACGTGGATTTCGAGCATGAGCGCCGCGAAGAGGTGATCCAGCACATCTATGAACGCTATGGCCGCCATCGCGCCGGGCTGTGCGCCACCGTGGTGCATTACCGCGGCAAACGCGCCATCCGCGAGGTCGGGCGCGCCATGGGCCTGTCCGACGACACGCTTTCGGCGCTGTCGTCGCAGCTCTGGGGGTTCTTTTCTTCGGGCGGCATCGAAGACAAGCGCCTGCGCGAAATCGGGCTGGACCCCACCGACCGCCGCCTGGCGCAAACCCTGGCCCTGATCGAGGAAATCCAGGGCTTTCCCCGCCATCTTTCGCAGCATGTCGGCGGCTTCATCATCACCGAAGGGCGGCTGGACGAACTGGTGCCGATCGAAAACGCCACGATGGAAGACCGCACCGTCATCTGCTGGGACAAGGATGACATCGACAGCCTCGGCATCCTCAAGGTCGATGTGCTGTCGCTCGGCATGCTGACCTGCATCCGCAAGGCGTTCGGCCTGATCGAGCAGCACCACCAGACCAGTTGGACACTGGCCACGCTCCCACCCGAAGACCCCGCGGTTTACGACATGCTGTGCAAGGCCGACTCGGTGGGGGTGTTCCAGGTCGAAAGCCGGGCGCAGATGAACTTTCTGCCCCGCATGCGTCCGCGCAGCTTCTACGACCTGGTGATCGAGGTCGCGATCATCCGGCCCGGCCCGATCCAGGGCGACATGGTGCATCCGTTCATACGGCGGCGCAACGGCGAGGAAGAGGTGTCCTTTCCTTCCGATGAGCTCGGTCAGGTGCTGGGCAAGACCCTTGGCGTGCCGCTGTTCCAGGAACAGGCGATGCAGATCGCCATCATCGGCGCCGGCTTTTCCCCCGAAGAGGCCGACCGCCTGCGCCGCTCGCTTGCCACCTTCAAGAAGCACGGAAGCGTCAGCGAATTTCACGCGCGCTTCATGCGCGGCATGCGCGCCAACGGCTATGACGAAGACTTCGCCCAGCGCTGCTTTTCCCAGATCGAGGGCTTCGGCTCCTACGGCTTTCCCGAAAGCCACGCCGCCAGTTTCGCGCTGCTGGTCTATGCCTCGGCCTGGCTGAAATGCCACCACCCCGGTATCTTTGCCTGCGCGCTGCTGAATTCGCAGCCAATGGGGTTTTACGCGCCGGCCCAGATCGTGCGCGACGTGCGTGAGCACGGGGTGACGGTGCGACCGGTCTGCATCAACGCTTCTTTCTGGGACAACACGATGGAGCCCGACGGGCGCGGCGGGCTGGCGCTGCGGCTCGGGTTTCGCCAGATCAAGCGGCTCAGCGAAGAAGACGCAAGCTGGATCACGGCAGCGCGCGGCAATGGCTATACCTCGGTCGAAGACCTGTGGCGGCGCGCCGGGCTTGGTCCGCGCGCGCTGCGCATCCTTGCCGAAGCCGACGCCTTCGCAGCCCTTGGCCTTGCGCGTCGCGAAGCGCTGTGGGAAGCGCGCGCCTTTGCCACCGCCCGGCCGCTGCCGCTGTTTGCCGGCGACCTTGATGGCGAGGGCATCGCCGAGCCTGCCGTGCATCTTCCGGCGATGAGCGAAGGCGAAGAGGTGGTGGAAGACTACGTGTCAATGCGCCTGACCCTGCGGTCGCATCCGATGGCGCTGCTGCGTCACCGCCTGACCCCGCCGGAGGGCTCTTCGCTTCCTGACGGTCGCTCATCGCCCGCCTGAGCGATGAAAGCCGGCACCGGCTTGAAGAGCGCCCGCACACCCCGGTTACGTCTGATCGGCACGCGCCTGCCTTTGAGCCCTGCGCGCCAGTTTCCGCGCCAGGTTCTGCCCCACGCCGGGCCGGCTCCACGGGCAGACCGCGATGCAGATCGCGCAGCCCTGGTGCTGGTTGAAAAACGGGATGCAGCGATCGAAATCGACATACCACTTTTCAACCCCGCGCACCCTGCGCTTGGTGGGTGACAGCGCTTCCGGCGGGCAGGCGTCTTCGCAGATCCGGCAGCTCAGGCAAAAAGCGTCGATACCGTGCTCGACCGCCGGGGTTTCCCTGATCGGGGCATCCGTGAGAACCGCCGACAGGCGAAACGACGCCCCCATGTCGCGGTCGATGACCGAGCCGTGCTTGCCCAGTTCGCCAAACCCGCTTGCCAGCGCCGGCGGGATCAGCGCCAGCTTGCCGGTCATCGGCCCGGTCACGGGTTCCGCCTCCCAGCCCTGCCTGCGCAGCCATCCGGCCACCGCCATCGCTGCCTCGACCGCGCGGGTATACTGGCGCATCACCTCGCCGCCGGCTTCGATCTCGGGCGCATGCGACAGGACCGCATAATCGTGCTGCACACCGATCACGACAATGCGCAAGAACGCCGTTGCCTGCCCCTCATACAGCCAGTCGTCCTGCAGCCGGGCCACACCGACTTTCTCGGCCAGCCCCGGCACACAGAACGCCTGAAGTGCGGCCAGCCACGCGTCGGCTCCCTGCTCAAGACGCGAGCGCGCCAGTTCCGGCAACGGCCTGTCCATCGCCGCCTGCCGCCGCTTGCGCTGCTCGGTAAAGCGTGGATCGTCGGGAGAGTTCTGCATGAACCAGCGCTGCATCTCGCCGTGGGCGATCTGGTCCGGGTCGGTGGCCCAGTAGACCGGGCGCGGTCGGCGCATATCGGTTTCACCCAGGCCGTTGACCTCGTTCCCGCTGATATCCGGGGCCCGCGCCATCTGGTCCGGGTCCGGCGTGAAGGGTCGGTATGGGTTGTCGCGCGCCATGGGGCTACCCTAGCGGCGCGCGCCCGAAACACAAACCGCCCAGGGTCATTTACGCTTGCGCGCCACCTTGCGGCGCGATTTTCCGCGCCCCGACCCCCGACGCTGCCCGCCTTTCGGCCGGCGCGCCCTGTTGCCCACGGGCGGTTTCTTGTCCTCGACCGACAGCAGCTCCAGCAGCAACCCACCGGTCACCGGCACCGCCTCCGCAAGACGCACCGTCACCTTCTGGCCCAGCGCAATGGTGAACCCGGTCTCACTGCCCACCAGCGCCGAACGCTCGGCGTCGAACTCGAAATACTCGCGCCCCAGCGTGCGCACCGGGATCAGCCCGTCGGCGCCGGTTTCGTCGAGCTTCACGAAGGCCCCGAACCGCGCGACGCCGGCGACGCGGCCGGTGAACTCGTTGCCCACCCGCTCGCTCAGCCAGGACGCGAGATAGCGGTCATTAGTGTCGCGCTCGGCGGCCATCGAGCGGCGTTCGGTATCGGATATATGCACCGCGGTTTCGTCAAGCCGTTCGACATCCCCGGCGCTCAGCCCGTCCGCGCCCCAGCCATGCGCCTTGATCAGAGAGCGATGCACGATCAGGTCGGCGTAGCGCCGGATCGGCGAGGTGAAATGCGCATAGGCCTTCAGCGCCAGCCCGAAATGGCCAAGGTTTTCGCGGCTGTAATAGGCCTGCGTCATCGAGCGCAGGGTGGAAATGGCGATCAGCTCGGCAAAATCCGTTTCGCGTGCCTGTGCCAGCAACTGGTTCAGGTATTGCGTCTTCAGCACCCGCCCCCTGGCCAGTTTCAGCCCCGACGCCTCGACCACCTCGCGCAGCGCGTCCAGCTTTTCCGGCGAGGGCTCCTCGTGCACGCGAAACAACAGCGGCTGGCGGCGGGCGATCAGCTCTTCGGCCGCCGAGACATTGGCAAGGATCATGAATTCCTCGATCAGCCGATGCGCATCCAGCCGCTCGCGCAGTGCGACCGAGGTGACCTTGCCCTCATCCGACAGGATGATCTTGCGCTCGGGCAGGTCCAGTTCCAGCGGCTGGCGCGCGGCGCGGGCCTTGGCGGCGGCGGCGTAGGCGGCATAGAGCGGGTCGATCACCTCGGCCATCAGAGGCGCCAGCCTTTCGCCGACCTCACCGTCGCGCGCGGCCTGAACCTCTTCATAGGTCAGCGAGACTTTCGACTTCATCATCGCGCGCATGAAGCGGTGGCCGATCTTGCGGCCCTTGGCATCCAGTTGCATGCGCACCGCGATCACCGGGCGCACCACGCCCTCGTGCAGCGAGCACAGATCGCCTGACAGGCGGTCGGGCAGCATGGGCACCACGCGGTCGGGAAAATAGGTGGAGTTGCCGCGCTTGCGCGCTTCGCCGTCCAGCGCCGAGCCGGGCGTCACATAGGCCGCCACATCGGCAATGGCCACCCAGACCACGTGGCCGCCTTCGTTCTTCGGGTCGTCGTCGCCGTGGGCCCAGACGGCATCGTC
>JALSJL010000210.1 GCA_026989405.1 Marinosulfonomonas sp.
GTTTCATCGTTGTCGGCACAATGATCGGCACCAGGTTCTCAGGTATCTCGGTCGCCCAACTGCGCCGGGACGGGCTGGCGGGAATTCTCATAACCGCAATTGCCGGAAGCCTGGCGCTGGTTGCGTCCTGGCCCGTGGCCGCCATTCTTGGGGTGCCGCTGCTCCACGTTCTTGTGGCCTTTGCCCCGGGCGGGCTGGAAACCATGGTGGTCATAGGGGCCGTGCTGGGGGCAAATCCCGGCTTCATCGCGGCCTGCCATGTCGCACGGTTGTTCATGTTGCTGTTCTTGTTGCCCCTGATGCTCGGGCGCAATTCTGTCCGCCCCCACTCGCCACCATGAGACGCCGAAAGCGGGCAAGCCGGCAGAAATCCGGGCCGGGCGGCTTCCATTTTGGTGGCCGGATTGCCAAACTGCCAAAAACCCGTGGAACGAGGACAGAACCGTGAGCGACAATACCTGTATCGGCATTATCGGAGGCTCGGGCCTTTACGACATCGAAGGCCTTGAACAGGCCAACTGGCAAACCATCAAGACACCGTGGGGGGCGCCCTCGGACGATATCCTGACAGGCGTTCTGAACGGGGTTCGCATGGCCTTCCTGCCCCGCCACGGGCGGGGGCACGTCCATTCTCCGACAACGGTGCCCTATCGCGCCAATATCGACGCGCTCAAACGGCTGGGCGTCACGGATGTGTTTTCGCTGTCGGCCTGCGGATCGTTTCGCGAAGAACTGGCGCCGGGCGATTTCGTGATTGTCGATCAGTTCATCGACCGCACATTCGCACGCGAAAAGAGCTTTTTCGGCACGGGTTGCGTGGCCCATGTCAGCGTTGCCCATCCAACCTGTCCGCGGCTTTCGCAAGCCGCCTTCGAGGCTGCGAAAGCCCAGGGTGTGACCGTTCACATGGGCGGCACCTACCTGGCAATGGAGGGACCGCAGTTTTCAAGCGTGGCGGAATCGAAGATGTATCGCGAGGTCTGGGGCTGCGACGTGATCGGCATGACAAACATGCCCGAAGCCAAACTGGCCCGCGAGGCCGAGCTTTGCTATGCCTCGATTGCCATGATCACCGATTATGACAGCTGGCACCCGGATCATGGCGCGGTGGACATTTCCGAGATCATCGCCACGCTTGGCGCCAACGCCGACAATGCCCGGGGCCTGGTGGCGCGGTTGCCGGGGCTGCTGGGGCCAGATCGCGCATCTTGTGAGCATGGCTGCGACCGGGCACTGGAATACGCGGTGATGACCGCGCCGGGAAAACGCGACCCGGCGCTGGTGGCCAGGCTGGATGCTGTCGCCGGTCGGGTATTGGGAAACTGATATCAGACTTCAGGGCCTTGATATTGCGCGCTTTATTGCCTTCATCGGCATGGTGCTGGTGAACTTTCGAATTGCCGCTCAGGTCAGCACCACCAGCGGATGGACAAGTTCCCTGACCAACGCACTGGAAGGGCGGGCTGCGGCACTGTTTGTGGTGCTGGCGGGCATTGGCTTCACATTGGGCCATATGGGTTGGGTCGTAACGGCGAAAAGGGCAGTTTTCCTCATCGTTATCGGTCTTTTGAACATGACAATATTTGATGCCGATATTCTGCATTTCTATGGGCTGTATTTCCTTGTGGCGATGTTTTTTGCACACCAGCCTTCGCGGGTTCTGATCGGTGGGGCCATTGCCGCCATGCTGATCTGGATCGGGTTGGCACTGACCTTTGATTACGAAGCCGGATGGAACTGGCAAACCCTGCATTATGCCGACTTCTGGTCCCTGCCCGGCTTTCTGCGGCACAGTTTTTTCAACGGCTGGCATCCGGTGTTTCCCTGGGTCGGGTTCTTTCTGATCGGCATGTGGATTGGCCGCATGGACCTGTTTCGATGGCGCATTCAGCGGAATTTGCTGATCTGGGGTGTTGCGATTGCCGCCATGGCCGTGCTTGCCAGTGATGCCCTGATCAATCAGGGCGGCGAGTTGGCGGAAATTGCCGGGTTGTCGCCAATTCCGCCCGGACCTCTGTATCTGATCGCCGCCAGCGCCAGTGCTGCGGCCACTATCGGCGCGATCCTGATCCTGACGCCGGCGCTGTCCAGAATTGGCCTGACCCCCTGGCTGGCACGACCGGGCCGCCAAACCTTGACCCTTTATGTTGCACATATCCTGTTGGGCATGGGCATTCTCGATGAACTGGGGTTGCTGGATGGCAGCCTCAGCGCGGATGCAATTTTCATCTATGCCGCCGGATTTTGCCTGGCAAGCGCAATTTACGCGGCGCTGTGGCAAAAAATTCAGCCGCGCGGGCCATTGGAACGGGTTATGCGGCGTCTGACCGGGTGAAAGCTGCCAAAACCAGACGGGACCACATGAGCAACGACGTCAAAGACCATATCGGCACCTTCATCGATTTCCCGCGCAAAGCGATCATGGACATGCGTGGTGACGTAAGGCAGCCGGGTGAAAGATGTTGATGGTGGGGGACTTGTCGGCAACCAAACTCATCGGCTGCGCCTTCGTCATCGTCCTGCCGGAACGGGGCGATCGCCGGCTGTTGGCAAACCCGTTGATCGGCGGCGCGCCATGTGGAGAAATGTCTGCGTTGTCGTTTGCCACCATTGCACCGCCCTCGAAAAATCATTGTCTTGTCAAAGTTTTCGGCGATTTTTGGCGGCATGACGCGCCCTACCATGCAAATTTGAAGAGACTTCCATGAAGAAAACGAAAATCATTCTGTTACTGGCCCTGACACAGGGGTTTGCCATGCAAGCGCAGGCGGCAAAGGGCTTTCCCATGGGCTATGGCGGCAACACCTGCGGCGAGGTGGCCAAGGTCATGCAAAGCGGCGATGCCGCCCAGATCGGCCAGGTTGCCGGGTGGATTCTTGG
>JALSJL010000211.1 GCA_026989405.1 Marinosulfonomonas sp.
GGCAAGCGTGTCGAGGTCCAGATCAGGACGCGGCAGATGAACGAGGTTGCCGAGGTCGGCGTTGCCGCGCATTGGGCCTATCGCGACGGTGAGCGCACTGAAAACCCCTTTGCTGTCGATCCGGCCAAGTGGATTTCCAGCCTGACCGAGCGGTTTGAAAACGCCGAAGACCATGACGAGTTTCTCGAGCATGTGAAAATGGAAATGTACGCCGACCAGGTGTTCTGCTTCACGCCCAAGGGCGATGTCGTGAAACTGCCGCGTGGCGCGACCCCGCTGGACTATGCCTACGCAATCCACACACGGATCGGTGACAGCTGCGTGGGCGCGCGTGTCGATGGCGTCCGGGTTCCGCTTTGGACGCGACTGAAAAACGGGCAGTCGGTCGAGATCATTACCGCCGAAGGGCAAACGCCGCAATCAAGCTGGGTGGATATCGTGGTGACTGGCCGCGCCAAGGCCGCAATCCGGCGGCGCCTTCGCGAAGAAGACCGCGAGCGGTTCATCAAGCTGGGCCGAGAGCTGACGCGCGTGACCTTTGATCACGTGAACAAGAAGGCAACCGACAAGGCTTTGGCGACTGCGGCCAAGC
This sequence comes from Marinosulfonomonas sp., assembly GCA_026989405.1. Taxonomy (GTDB): domain Bacteria; phylum Pseudomonadota; class Alphaproteobacteria; order Rhodobacterales; family Rhodobacteraceae; genus JAJRUE01. The sequence goes on from JALSJL010000211.1 coordinate 593, forward strand.
AACTGGGTCTGAAGAATGCCGACGAGCTTCTGGCGCGCGTCGGTGCGGCCGAACTGCCGGCAAGGGATGTGTTGCAGGCGCTGTATCCCGAGCTCACCGAAGTGGGTGAGGAGATCGACGTGAAACGGGCTGTCGTCGGGTTGCAGCCGGATCAGACCTTCAAGCGGGCCGCCTGTTGTCAGCCGACACCGGGTGAACGCATTGTGGGCATCACCTACCGCGGGCAGGGCGTTGTCATCCACGCAATTGATTGCGAATCTCTGGGCGAGTTCGAAGAACAGTCAAACCGCTGGGTTGACTTGCAATGGCACAGTGGCAAACACGCCCCGGTCTATACAGTCAGCTTGGACATGACGATTCGCAATGATGCGGGTGTTCTTGGCCATATCTGCACGATGATCGGCGAACAGAGCGCCAATATCTCGGATTTGCACTTTCTTGACCGCAAACCGGACTTTTTTCGTCTTATTGTCGACGTCGATGTGCGCGATATTGAACACCTGCATACGATCATGCTGGCGTTGGAGGCGGAAAGCGATGTCGCTTCGATCGAGCGCTATCGCGACATGGGGCGAAAGCCCTGACATCTTGGGGAGCGGGCCGTGGTTTTCAAACGGCGAAATAAACGGAGCTACTCGCAGATCCTTGCAGAGGGGATATATCCGCGCGGCGGCTGGCTGCGCGCGATATCTTACCTGTGGCACCGGTTGCGCCGACTTCCCGACCAACCCCACCGCATCGCGCGCGGTGTGGCCGTTGGCGTCTTTGTTTGCTTCACACCGTTCTTCGGGTTTCATTTTGTCCTGGCGGCCCTGATTTCTCTGGTGATCCGCGGCAATATTCTTGCCGCCATTCTGGCCACGTTTTTTGGCAACCCCCTGACCTTTCCGATCATTGCAACACTTTCGGTTGATCTGGGCTCCTGGATGCTGGGTCAGCCCGGCGCCTTGCAATTGCCCAGCATTGTCGGCGCATTTTCCAATGCATCTTTGGAGTTGTGGTATAACTTCAACGCGTTGTTCACCTCAGAAGCCACGCATTGGGACAGCCTGATCCGTTTTTTTCAGCGTGTGTTTCTGCCATATCTGGTCGGAGGGATCATCCCCGGCATCATTGCCGGCACGGTTGCCTACCTGGTCACACGGCCTTTCATCGAAGCCTACCAGGTCAACCGGATCAGACGGTTGAAGAAAAGATACGAAAAACGACGCAGGGCGGCGTTGGTAAGGGCAGACGCGGGCGTGAAATCGGGTTAACAACCTGCTGATGCACGCAAGAATGGATTTCTGATATGGCCACCAACCCGCCCCCCCGGCGTCTGAGACTGGGCGTCAACATCGATCATGTGGCAACCGTGCGCAATGCGCGCGGCAGCGCCTATCCGGACCCGGTGCGCGCGGCAAAACTGGCCGAAGCGGCCGGCGCCGACGGAATTACCGCGCATCTGCGCGAAGACCGCCGCCACATTTCGGACAGTGATATCGAGCGTCTGGTGGACGTCCTGGACGTGCCGTTGAACTTTGAAATGGCCCCGACCGACGAAATGCAGGCCATCGCGATGCAACACAAACCGCACGCGGTTTGCATTGTGCCGGAAAAACGCGAAGAGCTGACCACCGAGGGCGGTCTGGACATTGCGCGCGACGAAAACCGGCTGGCGCATTTCATTGCGCCTCTGCGTGACGCCGGGTGCCGGGTTTCGATGTTCGTGGCCGCCGACAGGCACCAGATCGAAGCGGCACACCGCATTGGCGCGCAAGTGGTTGAACTGCATGCGGGTGCCTATTGCGACAGTTTTTCCGAGGGGAATCTTGAAGAAAGCGCGGTCGAGCTGGAAAAGCTGCGCGACATGGCCAGCTTTGCGCACACGCTGGGGCTTGAAGTCCACGCGGGGCATGGATTTACATTTGACACGGTCAAGCCGGTGGCCGCGTTCCCTGAGGTGCAAGAGCTGAATATCGGCCACTTCCTGATTGGCGAGGCGATTTTTGTCGGGTTGGATGCCGCCATCAGGGAAATGCGCCGGTTGATGGACGAGGCGCGGGCATGAACAGGGTCGCATCGGCGTTCGGCGGGCTTTTTCTGGTTGGCGGCGTCTTGGTCGGGGCAGCATCGGCGGCGAAAGCCCAGGATGTGCTGGACTGTGATGACTGGCGCTCGTCGGTCCGAGGGCTGGCCGAGCCGTGGGAAGCGAACACGGCAACCTTTGCCAATGGCGCTGTCCGCATTGCCCTGATTGACCTTGGAGAGCCGGCGGCGGCGTCCAAGTATCT
>JALSJL010000212.1 GCA_026989405.1 Marinosulfonomonas sp.
GTGGACGCTGAATATGAGCCGGACATGAAGTTGGGGCAGCTATGAAAACCGACCCCGGACGCTTTTTCGAGGATTTCCGCGTGGGCGATGTGATCGTGCATGCCGTTCCGCGCACCGTCGGGGCGGGTGAGCGCGCGCTGTATCACGCGTTCTATCCGGCGCGCCAAGCGGTGTATTCGTCCGACGAGTTTGCCCGCCAGTGCGGCCTGGCGGCAGCCCCGATGGACGATCTCATCACGTTCCACATGGTGCTTGGCAAAACGGTGCCCGATATCTCGCTGAACGCGGTCGCCAACCTGGGCTATGCCGAGGGCCGCTGGCTGGCACCGGTCTGGCCGGGCGACACGCTGCGCGCCGAAAGCGAAATCATTGGTCTGAAACAGAATTCCAGCGGGAAGTCGGGGATCGTCTGGTTGCGCACGACCGGGTTCGACCAGGACGGAGGAGCGGTGCTGTCCTATGTGCGATGGGTGATGGTGCGCAAGCGCGACATCGCAGCGCCCGCGCCCGAAACCGTCGTGCCGAAACTGGCCGCGATCGTGCCGGCCGAGGAACTTGTGGTGCCCCGCGGGCTGGATTTCAGCGCCTATGATTTCGCGCAGGCCGGCAGCCCGCATCGCTGGGGCGACTATTGCGTGGACGAGATCATCGACCACGTTGACGCCATCACGATCAGCGAAGCCGAGCACATGATGGCAACCCGGCTGTGGCAAAACACGGCAAAGGTGCATTTTGACGTGACACAGCGGCCCGATGGCAAACGGCTGATCTACGGTGGCCATGTGATCTCGCTTGCCCGCGCCCTGAGCTTCAACGGGCTGGCCAATGCGCAAATGATCGTCGGGCTGAACGGCGGCAGCCATGCCAACCCCTGCTTTGCCGGCGATACCGTGCGGGCATGGTCGCAAGTGCTCGACAAGGCTCAAACCGGCGCGCCCGGTGTGGGGGCCATGCGGCTGCGGCTTGTGGCGACAACCGGGGACGCCGGCGCCCTGCGCGCGGACGATGGCACCTATCTGCCCGAGGTGCTGCTTGATCTGGATTACTGGGTGCTCATGCCATTGTGATCCTGCCGGAGCCTGGCTCTGCCCGCACGGCGCAGGGCAGGTGTCACCATGAAGGCCCTGGCCATCGGAGAGAGTGAAGACAGGCTGTTGTCGCGACAGCGTGATCACAGGCCGTGATACTTTTGCGGTTCCGGCCGACGGGTTCAGGGGCTCGCTGCGAAAATGCGGGAAAAACCGAGGTGTGAGGCCAGCATGCAGATGTCGGAGCCGGCCTGCGCTGCCCGAGTCCGAGTCCGGCGTTCCTTGAAAAATGCGCCTTGAAGGGCTGCGCGATCCCTTTTGGTGATCACAAATTTATTTATCGTGATCACGCATGGACATTTTATGGGCGGATCGCAAGAAAACTTGATCGAAACCGCTGACCCCACTGTTGCCTGCGGATAAATCGGGGTAACAGATTGTCGCAGGCCACTCTGTTTCACATCGGAAAGGGACGCACATGGCGGAACCGACCCAGGGCAAGCGCCCACTTTCTCCGCACCTGACCATCTACCGGCCGCAACTGACGTCGGTCACATCCATCCTGACCCGGATCACCGGAAACGCGCTGTTGCTTGGCGCCGTTCTGGTCGTGTCGTGGTTTCTGTCCGCGGCGATCTCGGCGGCGGCATTCGCGCGCGTGGATGGGTTGATGACAAGCTGGCTGGGGGATCTGGTGATGACGCTTTCGCTCTGGGCGCTCTGGTATCACGCCCTTGCCGGTCTGCGGCACCTGATCTGGGATGCCGGTCACGGGCTGGAGCTCGAGGTGGCTGAAAAGCTGGGCTGGGGCGTCATTTTCGGGTCGGTCATTCTGACCGTTCTGACGCTCGTTCTGATTTAGGGGGTGCGCATGTCTTTTCTGACGCCATACAAACGCGCCATGGGCCTGGGTTCGGCCCGCCGCGGCGCCGAAAGCCACTGGAGCATGACGCTGAGCAGCGCGGGGTTGCTCGTCCTGGTTCCGCTGTTCGTGTTCACCTTCGGGCCGATGCTGGGCCGCCCCCATGAAGAGGTCATGGCCTATTATGGGCGCCCGCTCCCGGCGATCATTGCCGGCCTGACGATCTTCGTCGGGTTCATGCATTTCAAGAACGGTGTGCGCGTCATGATCGAAGACTACGTTCACGGATTGGCGCGCGAGGTTGCGATCGTGGTGATGACATGCGTCAGCTACGGCGCCGCGGCCACAGGAATTTTCGCAATCGCTCGTATTGCGCTTTGAGGGGCTTGTGATCGATGGCAGCTTATGAATTCGAAACCCACAACTACGATGTGGTTGTTGTCGGCGCCGGTGGCGCCGGGTTGCGGGCCACGCTTGGCATGGCCGAGCAGGGGTTGCGCACGGCCTGTGTCACCAAGGTCTTCCCGACGCGCTCGCATACGGTGGCCGCACAGGGTGGCATCGCGGCCAGCCTTGGCAACATGGGGCCGGACAACTGGCAGTGGCACATGTATGACACCGTCAAGGGGTCGGACTGGCTGGGCGACAATGACACGATCGAATATGTGACCCGCGAGGCCCCGCGGGCGGTTTACGAGATCGAGCACTACGGCGTGCCGTTTTCGCGCACCGAGGAGGGCAAGATCTACCAGCGCCCCTTTGGCGGCCATACCACCGAGTTTGGCGAAGGCCCCCCTGTGCAGCGCACCTGTGCCGCGGCCGACCGGACCGGACACGCCATGTTGCACACGCTCTATGGTCAATCGCTGAAGCAGAACGCCGAGTTCTACGTCGAATACTTCGCGCTTGACCTGATCATGGACGGCGATGCCTGCACCGGCATCATGGCCTGGAAACTGGATGATGGCA
>JALSJL010000213.1 GCA_026989405.1 Marinosulfonomonas sp.
GGTCGGAGGGCACCCTGGGGGTGATCACCGCCGCCACGCTGCGGCTGTATCCCCAGCCCCGGGCCGAAGCAACTGCGGTGCTGGTTGTGCCATCGCCGGCTGCAGCATTGGATTTGCTGGCGCTGGCGAAAGGCAGTTTTGGCGAATCAATTTCGGCCTTTGAACTGATCCACGGCACCGGGCTTGAGTTTCTGTCCGAAACGCTGCCCGATGTTCGTCAGCCGTTCAGCAAGCGCCCACAGTGGAGCGTTCTGGTCGATATCGGCCTCACCGCCGGGGGCGATCCCGCCGAAATGCTGGCCCGGTTCTTCCAGATGGCGTTGGATGCAGGGCTGGTTTCGGATGGTGTCGTGTCGCAAAGTGAAAGCCAGCGCAGGCAGCTCTGGCATCTGCGCGAAACGATTCCCGAGGCCAACAAGCGGATCGGCTCAATCGCTTCGCATGACATTTCGGTGCCGCTGTCGAAGATTGCAGAGTTCATCGAAACGACGAGCGTGCGAATTCGTGAACTGGGTGAGTTTCGGATCAATTGTTTCGGCCATCTTGGCGATGGAAACCTGCATTTCAATGTTTTTCCGCCCCGCGGAGCACTCCGGCGCGACAGCCCGGTTCCGGCTGACCGCATCCGCCGGCTGGTGCATGATCTGGTGGCAGAATTTGGCGGCTCGTTCAGCGCCGAGCATGGGGTCGGGCGGCTGAAGGTTGCCGATCTGGCCCGCTATGGTGACCCGGCCCGCCTTGCCGCGATGCGCGCGATCAAGGCGGCGCTGGACCCTGCTGGCATCATGAACCCCGGTGCGATTTTGGCCTGACACCCGTTTTCTTCAAAAGAAAACGGCGCAAGGTCTTGCCTGCGCTGTTTGCGCAGGAAACGGATCGGCGCGGGGCTCGGCCACAGTTACCACGACCTCATGAGCAACACTTGTCCGACCCTGATGGCCCTGCCGGTATTCCTGTTCCCGCTTGCCTACAGTCCCGGGCCGGGAAACCTGTTTTTTGCGGCCCAGGGCGCAAGGTTCGGTCTGCGCGCCACATTGTCGCCGATGGTTGGCTACCATGTGGCGACATTCCTTGCGACACTTGCCGTCGGTTTCGGGCTGGACGGGCTGTCTGCCGCTTCACCCGGCCTGTTCTGGGCCATCAGAACCGCCGGCGCGGGCTATGTCTTTTGGCTGGCGATCAAATTGATGCGCGCGGGGCGCATCGGCGACATGTCCGATGCACGCCCTGCAGGGTTTGCCGATGGCGTTGTGCTGCTGGTGCTGAACCCCAAGGCCTTTGTCATCATCGTGTTGATGCTCACTCAGTTTCCGGGCGATGGCTCAGCCGCGCATCTGCTGGCAGTCTCGGCGATCTTTACGCTGAACAATCTGCTGGCCTTTGCAGTCTGGTCCGCCGCCGGTGACATGCTGGTGCGCCGGTTTCGCAGTGAAAGCGGCGCACACCGGCTGAACCTGTTCCTCGGGATGGTCCTGGCCGCTGTCGCCCTGTGGATGCTGCAGGCCTGACCGCTGATGCCAAACGCCCCGCCGGAGGGAGCGGGGCGCAGGTTGTGAGAAGTCGCAAGTGGTGCAATCATCAGCCCCCGATTTGTCTGGAGGCAAGCAAAGATTACGAGGTCGTGGTTAACAATTGGTTCACGCGCCCTCGAATGAACAAAGCGCATGCACGTCCATGCCCAGGCTTTCCAACAATTTGCGCCCGCCAAGATCGGGAAGATCGATGATGAAGGCGCAGCCGACAATTTCTGCCCCCAGCCGCTCGATCAGCTTGATCCCGGCCTCGGCCGTTCCGCCGGTGGCCAGCAAATCGTCCACCAGCAGGACTTTTTCGCCCGGGGCCAGGGCATCATCGTGGATTTCCATGATCGCCTCGCCATACTCCAGCTTGTATTCCTGGCTGATGGTCCGGCCGGGCAGCTTGCCTTTCTTGCGGATCGGGACAAAACCGACGGAAAGCTGGTGGGCAATTGCGCCGCCAATGATGAAGCCCCGCGCTTCCAGTCCGACCACCTTGTCGATTTCCATGCCCGCATAGGGGTGCAGCAACTGATCCACCGCCATTCGAAACCCGCGCGCATCGGCAAACAACGTGGTGACATCGCGAAACATGATCCCTTCATGCGGGAAATCGACGATGGTTCGGATATAGTCTTTCACGGTCCTGGTATTTGCCATGGTCGAAGCCTTCTGCAATTGGGTCATGTTCCCATAGAACGCCCGGCCTTCGGGTTCCATGAAAATTTCCGGTTCGCGGCGGCGCCAATGGTCGCATTGCAACTGTTTTTGAAACTGTCATGATGGGGGCATGGAAACAGGGTTCGATCTGGAGCGTTTTGTGGCCGCGCAGGATCCGGTCTAGGAGCGGGTGTTGCACGAGCTGAAAACCGGGCGCAAGCGCAGCCACTGGATGTGGTTCATCTTTCCGCAGCTTGTCGGGTTGGGCCATAGCGCCAACGCGGCCTTTTACGGGCTTGAAGGCAAGCAGGAGGCCGCTGCCTACATGGCCCATCCCGTGCTGGGGCCGCGGCTGGTCGAATGCACACGCGCGGTGATGGACCAGAGCCCCGACTGGCACGGCATCGAGGCGATCTTTGGCCAGCCCGACGATCTCAAGTTCCAGTCCTCGATCACGCTTTTCTCGCGCGCCAAGCCGACCGATCCGATCTTTGCTCAGGCACTGGATGCGATCTATGGCGGCGTCGGCTGCCAGCGGACGCTCGAGATGCTGCGTATTGCCTTCTTCGAAGGGCTGGATGATTAGGGTCGAGACTCAATCAAGTCCACCATAGGATTGTAGCAGCCAGCGCGACAGCTGACAGGAAGTTTCGAGCCAGTTTGTCATAGCGGGTGGCAATG
>JALSJL010000214.1 GCA_026989405.1 Marinosulfonomonas sp.
TTCCGCTGCGTGAACAGATGATCCTGGCCGGTGTCGAAGGCGCCGAGGACATGCCCGCCGAGGGCCGCAAGGTGGCGGTGGACGCGGTGTTTGACAGCGTGAGCGTCGGCACCACCTTTCAGGAAGAGCTGAAGAAGGCGGGGGTCATTTTCTGCTCGATTTCGGAAGCGATCCGCGAGCACCCGGACCTGGTCAAGAAATACCTCGGCTCGGTCGTGCCGCAGAGCGACAATTTCTACGCCACGCTGAATTCCGCCGTGTTTTCAGATGGCTCCTTCGTCTACATCCCGCCGGGCGTGCGCTGCCCGATGGAGCTGAGCACCTATTTCCGCATCAATGCCGAAAACACCGGCCAGTTCGAGCGCACGCTGATCATCGCCGACAAGGGCTCTTACGTCAGCTACCTGGAAGGCTGCACCGCGCCCAAGCGCGACACCGCGCAGCTGCATGCGGCCGTGGTGGAACTGGTCATCCTGGAAGATGCCGAGATCAAGTATTCCACCGTGCAGAACTGGTTCCCCGGCGACGAAGAGGGCAAGGGCGGCATCTACAACTTTGTCACCAAGCGCGCCGATTGCCGCGGCGACCGGGCCAAGGTGATGTGGACCCAGGTCGAAACCGGCTCTGCCGTCACCTGGAAATACCCGTCCTGCATCCTGCGTGGCGACGATACCCAGGGCGAGTTCTACTCGATCGCCATCACCAACAACATGCAGCAGGCCGATACCGGCACCAAGATGATCCACCTCGGGAAAAACTCGAAAAGCCGGATCGTCTCCAAGGGGATCAGCGCGGGGCGTGCCCAGAACACCTATCGCGGGCTGGTCAGCATGCACCCGAAGGCGAAAAACAGCCGCAACTACACCCAGTGCGACAGCCTGCTGATCGGCGACAGATGCGGGGCGCACACGGTGCCCTATATCGAGGTCAAGAACAACTCCAGCCGGGTCGAGCACGAGGCGACGACCTCGAAGGTGGACGACGATCAACTGTTCTACTGCCGCCAGCGCGGCATGGACGAAGAGGCGGCGCTGGCGCTGATCGTCAACGGCTTTGCCAAGGAAGTGCTGCAGGCGCTGCCGATGGAGTTTGCCATGGAAGCCCAACAGCTTGTGGCGATCTCGCTGGAGGGGTCGGTCGGTTGATGCCTGCCCGCGATCTTCAGGAAATCGGCCGCGCGGCGCCATGTTGGCGCCCGATTCGTCGCAATCATGCGGGGTGGTATACAGTGGCAAACCCGGCAGGTGCGGCGCATGGATCAAAAGCAGAGCTTTCAGGAGCGCCTGGCGCGCATCCAGTCAAATGGCCGCGCGCCTTCCGAGGAGCTTGTGGCGGCTGCAAGCCCGGCGCCAACCCGGGCCGCGCCCGCAAAACGAGCCAAAGGGGCTGTTTCGCCTCTGCCGGACTGGCGCGAAAACATCCGGTATCCGCTGGCCTTCGTGCGCGCCTTCCTGATTGGCGCTTTTGCGGTGTTCGTGTCGCGCTACGCCCGGTTTCACCTGGCCGACGGCTCATTGGTGGGCGAGGACGCCGACCTTGTGATGCTGATCGATGGTTTCATCGCCACGGCCGCGGCCTTTGCGATCAAGGAAGTTTTCCGCATCAAGGGCAGGGAATTTGCGCCGGCACAGACCGCGGGCGTGGTCATGATGGTGGTCTCGATGCACAATCTCGCGCATTGGGCACCAACACCGATGGCGCTGATCTTTTCGCCGGAATGGGTCGCGGAGGTTCAGGTTTACACCCTGCCCAATTCGATCCTGTTCAGGGGCGTCTCGTTTGTCATCGGCGACACTGGCAGTTCCGAGCCGCAGATGCCGACGATCCTGGAAATGGACCCCTAGGCCTGCGCCTGATCCTGGGCGGTGCCGGGGCTGCACCAGTGTCGGCGCCTGCCGGATTTCGTGACGTTGCTGCCCAAAGACTCCCGGAAAACGCGCAACTTGCGCCGCATTCTCGCCTCGTTCCCCTGCCACTCCATACAGTGGGAAGAGGAAAAGGGGTAACCGGGTATGGTCACGGCCACCTTGCAGAAGGAAGAATTTCAGGATCGTCTGCAGCGCATTGCGCGGGGCGGGCCGAACACGCTGGGGCAGCTGATGGCCGGCCCGGCCGAGGACAACCGGACCCGGGAAAAATCTTCGCGCAAGCCTCGCAAGGCAGCCCGTGCCGAGGCCCGGATGCAGGCCCGGCAACAGGCACAGCGACAAGCCCGCAGCCGGCGCAGCACGAACCCGATTGGCGCGGCCATCGGCGGTGTTCTGATCGGCGCCATGGCGGTGCTGGTGGTGCGCTATGTCCGGTTCCGGCTGACCGGCGAAGCGCTTGGCGGTGCCAATGCCGATTTTCTGCTGGCGATCGACCTGGTTCTGGCCATGACCCTCGCCATCATGTTTCGCACCATCTTCGGCAGCAGCTCGCGTTTGCATGGGGTCGGCAAATTGCTGGGCGTCGGCGCCATGGCGCTGGCCATGCACAACCTGGTCTTTTTCGCGCCGGGCGTCTTTTCCCAGGTCTTTTCAACGCAATGGGTTCAAAGCGTCACCGCGACGACAGAGCCCAACAGCCTGCTTCTGGCGGGCACAGAATTCCTGACGTCGGCGCCCGGACAGGCCGTTGGCGGGTCCTGAACGGGCCAGCTTGCGGCCCTGACACGGCAGCGGCCAGGGCGGCTGCCCGCCTGATCGGCAGGCTGGGGCCGCGGCCCGATGCTGACGGCCGCGCAAACACTCCAAAGCCCGGATATCTTCACGGCGTCGGCGTCTTTGCCGGGCGCCATTTCGCGGCTGCCCCCTTGACGGCCATGCGGGGCAGGGCCGGGGCCTGCGGGCGGGTTGCGCCGCTGCACGGCACATCCGCCAACGCACCCGAGACAGAAAACCAACGCGCATCGCATGCCACCGGGGCACGCGTGATCACACAACATGGAACGGTCCGAATTTCAGGCGCAATGGCCTGAACCGAACAAAGCTGGAGAAACGGAAAATGCTGGACATCAAAGACCTTCACGTCAAACTTGAAGACGAAGACAAGCAGATCCTCAAAGGTGTCGACCTGAGCGTCGGCGCGGGCGAGGTGCATGCGATCATGGGGCCGAACGGCTCTGGCAAATCGACGCTTTCCTATGTGCTTGCCGGCAAGGAAGGCTACGAGGTGACACAAGGCAGTGCCACGCTCGATGGGGTCGACCTGCTTGACATGGACCCGGAAGAGCGCGCCGCGGCGGGCCTGTTTCTGGCCTTCCAGTATCCGGTCGAAATCCCCGGTGTTGGCAACATGACCTTCCTGCGCACAGCGGTCAACTCGGTGCGCAAGGCGCGCGGCGAGGCTGAACTGTCCGCCGGTGAATTCCTGAAGGAAATCCGCGCCAGGGCCAAGGCGCTCAAGATCGACGCGGAAATGCTCAAGCGTCCGGTCAACGTCGGCTTCTCCGGCGGCGAAAAGAAGCGCAACGAGATCCTGCAGATGGCGATGCTCGAACCCAAGATGTGCGTTCTTGACGAAACCGATTCGGGCCTTGATGTCGATGCCATGAAGCTGGTGGCCGAAGGGGTGAACGCGCTGCGCAGCCCCGATCGCGCCTTTCTGGTCATCACCCATTACCAGCGTCTTCTGGACCATATCAAACCCGACGTGGTGCACATCATGGCCGATGGCCGCATCATCAAGACCGGTGGCCCCGAACTGGCGCTGGAAGTCGAAAACAACGGCTATGCCGCCCTGCTGCAAGAGGTGGCCTGATGGCGCTCGCAAAATCGAAATCCGAAATCACGCAGGCCCGTCTTGGAGGGCTGAAACTGCCCGGGGGCGGTGAATGGATCACCGCCGCGCGCAAGGCTGCGCTGAAGCGCGTGCAGGACATGGGCCTGCCCTCGCGCCGCGATGAATACTGGAAATACACCGACCCCACGACGCTGGCCCAGCCCGAAGCGCCGCCCGCCGCCCTGTTTGACGTCGGAGACGACACGCCGGTCTATGGTGAAATCGACCGGCTGAAGATCGTGTTCGTCGATGGCGTTTTCGACCCTGACGCCTCGGATGATCTTTCGCTGGAAGGGCTGGAGGTCGAACGGATTGCCGATGCGGCCAGGGCAGACATCCACTGGGCCAGGGACCTGTTTGGCGTTCTGGAAGCGCGCGGCCAGACTCCGGTTGCCCGCCCGCTTGCAGCGCTGAACACGGCCACTGCCAACGAGGGCGTCGTCATTCGCGTGACCGGTCGCGTTTTGCGCCCGGTTTCGCTGATCTACCTGCACCGCGACGAAACGTCGGATGCCATGCTGCACCATCTGGTGAAGCTTGAGCCGGGGGCCGAAATGACCCTGCTTGAAAACGGCCCGGCCGCGGCGCGGCTCAACAAGGTGCTCGAGGTCGAGGTGGCCGATGGCGCCAGTTTCCACCACGTCCGCACCCAGGGCCGCGATCATGAGCGTCGGGCGCACACGCATGTCTTTGCGCGACTTGGCACCGAAAGCCGCTTCAAGAGCTTCACCCTGACGGTGAATGGCGTTCTGACGCGCAACGAATCGGTGATCGAACTGACGGGCGACAACGCATCGGCCCATGTGGCCGGGGCGGCGGTCGGAGACGGCGATTTCTTGCAGGATGACACGGTGTTCGTCACCCATGACGCCGAGAATTGCGAAAGCCGGCAGGTTTACAAGAAAGTCCTGCGCAACGGGGCAACCGGCGTGTTCCAGGGCAAGATCCTGGTCAAGGAGGGGGCTCAGAAAACCGACGGCTATCAGATCAGCCAGGCGCTCATGCTGGATGACGACAGCCAGTTCTATGCCAAGCCCGAGCTTGAGATCTATGCCGACGACGTGGCCTGTTCCCACGGCTCGACCACCGGTGCGATCGATGAGGATGCGCTGTTCTACCTGCGCTCGCGCGGGGTGCCGCGGGTTGATGCGGAAGACTTGCTCGTGCTGTCGTTCCTGGCCCAGGCAATCGACGAAATCGACAGCCCGGAAATCGCCGATGAGCTGCTTTCGCGCCTTGAAGCCTGGTTGAAACGCCGCCGCGGCTGATGGCGGTCAGCACCGACATACTGCGCGCCTGGCGCCATCCGCGCCAGGTGATGGCGGGGCACTTGTCGCAGGGGCTGCGCGAAGACCGGGCACTGGTCTTCCTGATGCTCGGCTGCGCGCTTGTCTTCGTTTCGGTCTGGCCGCGGCTGGTGCTTGAAAGCCGTCTTGATCCCGCAACGCCGCTGGATGCCCGGCTGGGCGGGGCGCTACTGGCCTGGATGTTCATCGCACCGCTGGCGCTCTATCTGATCGCCGCGGTCAGCCATGTGGCTGCTCGCATGGTCGGGGGCCACGGCACCTGGTTCGGCGCGCGTCTGGCGTTGTTCTGGGCGCTTCTTGCCGCCTCGCCCCTGTGGCTGCTGAACGGCCTGCTGGCGGTTGTCCCCGGCGCGCGGGCGTTGCACACTGTCACCGGCGCGATTGCCCTTGCAGGATTTGTGATAATCTGGCTTGCATCGCTCATTGAAGCAGAATTCGGCGGAGACGCGATGTGACGGCGGTAACCAGACTTGTGCAAGCGGCGCTCGACACGCTGCGCAACCCGCGTGAAGGGGCGCGCAAGGTCATGGCCCTTGACCTGCCGCGGCGCGCACGGTGGGACATCCTGATGCTGATCGCCATCGTCAGCGCGGGGTTTGCCTATCTGTCCTTTGCGCTCAATGCGCGTCTGGGCAATCTCGTTCCCGGCACTGAATTGATGAGCCCGTTCATGATGGCCGTCGCGCAGATTCTGGTTCTGTGGATGATGGTCTACGCGATCTACCTGGTCGGGCGGGCCATGGGCGGCACCGGCTCGCTGGATGACACGATCCTGCTGGTCGCCTGGATGCAGGGCATCCTGATCGGCCTTCAGGTGTTGCAGATCATTGCCGCCCTTGTGTTTCCGCTGGCGTCGGTCCTGCTGGGGTTTGCCGGGTTCATCATCCTGTTCTGGCTGCTGACCGTCTTCACCGCCGAACTGCACGGGTTTCGCTCGACCGCCGCGGTCTTCTTTTCGGTTCTGATCGTCATGGTGGTTCTGTCCACCATATTGCGCGCGGTGTTTTCGATGTTCGGCTACAGCATTGTGGGGGTGATCTGATGCTTGATGTCGCGGCTGTCCGGGCCGATTTTCCCATTCTTTCGCGCGAGGTGAACGGCAAGCCGCTGGTCTATCTCGACAATGGCGCCTCGGCGCAAAAGCCCAAGGCTGTGATTGATGCGGTCAATCTGGCCTATGAGCATGAATATGCCAATGTTCATAGAGGCTTGCACTACCTTTCCAATCTGGCGACCGAAAAATACGAAGCGGTGCGCGGTATCATTGCGCGGTTTCTTGGCGTGGCTGATGAACGTCAGATCATCCTGAATTCCGGCGCCACCGAAGGCATCAACATGGTGGCCTATGCCTGGGCGATGAAAAACCTGAAATCGGGCGATGAGATCGTTCTGTCGGTGATGGAACACCACGCCAATATCGTGCCCTGGCATTTCCTGCGCGAGCGCATGGGCGTGCGGCTGAAATGGGTTGAACCGGACGGGCTTGGGGCGCTTGATGCGCAAAAGGTGATCGACGCCATCGGCCCGGACACCAAGCTTGTTGCAATCACCCATCTTTCCAATGTGGTGGGAAGCGTTGTTGATGTAAAGGAAATCTCCCGCGCGGCCCGGGCGCGCGGCGTTCCGGTGCTTGTCGACGGCTCGCAGGGCGCGGTTCACATGCCGGTCAGCGTGGATGATCTGGGCTGCGATTTCTATGTGATCACCGGCCACAAGCTGTATGGCCCGTCCGCATCCGGGGCGATTTTCGTGCAGTCTGACCGGATGGCCGAGATGCAGCCCTTTATGGGCGGCGGCGACATGATCCGCGAGGTGACGCGCGACATGGTCAGTTACAATGACCCGCCGATGAAGTTCGAAGCCGGCACGCCGGGCATCGTGCAGGCCATCGGTCTTGGCGCGGCGCTGGAGTACATGATGGCGCTCGGCATGGAAAATATCGCCGCCCATGAGGCTGCCTTGCGCGATTATGCCCAGGCCAGGCTTGGCGGTTTGAACTGGTTGAATATCCAGGGACAAGCCCCGGACAAGGCAGCTATTTTCTCGTTTACTCTGGACGGGGCGGCGCATCCGCATGACATCTCTACCGTGCTCGACAAGCGCGGCATTGCGGTGCGCGCGGGCCACCATTGCGCCCAGCCGCTGATGGAGCATCTGGGCGTCACCGCCACCTGCCGGGCGTCATTTGCGATGTATAACACCACCCAGGAGGTCGACGCGCTTGTCGATGCGTTGGAGCTTTGCCACGATCTTTTCACCTGAAGCGGCGCCGCCGTTTTTTGCGATTGCTGGCGGGCGGAGCTTGGCCTATATGGGCGGTGACGCACCCGTAGCTCAGCTGGATAGAGCGCTGCCCTCCGAAGGCAGAGGCCACAGGTTCGAATCCTGTCGGGTGCGCCATTTTTCGCTCACACAAGTTCCGCGTCGCCCCACGCCTGTGCCGGGGCGGGCAAGGCCCGGGCCGCAGTCGCGGCCCTGGGGGTTTGGCGCGCGCCCCGAGCGGCTGTCAGCCCTCAAGTTCCGCCACCGGCAGCCACACCGTGAACGTCGTGCCGGCGCCCAGTTTGCTGGTCACAGCTATCTGCCCGCCGCTGCGCGACACGAGCTTCTGGCTGATCGACAGCCCCAGCCCCGTGCCTTCCTCGCGCTTCGTGGTGAAGAAGGGGTCAAACACGTTTTTCAGCGTGTCCGGGGCCATGCCTATGCCGGTGTCTGTCACCTCGATCTCGACACCCGCCGCGCCATCGCGGTCGGCGTCCCGGGTCGCGATGACAAGCTGGCCGCCATCGGGCATCGCGTGGATTGCGTTGACGATCAGGTTGATCAGCACCTGTTGCAATTCGGTCCGGTTCATGGCCACGGACCGGCTCGCTTCCAGATCGAGCCGCAGCTCGATGGCCACCTTGTGCAGCAGGTGGTGCACCAGCGGAATGGAATCATTCACGACTTCGTTGGGAACGTGATGTTCGATGGTGCCGGCATATTCCTCGGGCCGGGCGAACTGCAGCAGCTTGTTGACCAGGATGTTGATCGAATGGACCTGCTCGTAGATCAGGGAAAATTCGGTCTCCAGCGGCGCGGCCTGGTCGCCGAGGTCATCGCGGATCACGTCCAGATTGCCCTGGATCACGGCAATCGGGTTGTTGATCTCATGCGCGATACCGGCGGTGATTTCACCGATCGCCGCCAGCTTTTCGCTGACCACCAGTTGCTGCGTCGTGGCCTCCAGCCGCCGGTTGGCTTCGCTCAGCTCGCGGGTGCGCTCGGCGACGCGGTGCTCCAGTTCCTCGGCCCAGTCGCGCAAGCGGCGGTCGCGTTCCTGCACCTGTTCCAGCAGGGTATCCAGATGCTCGGCCACCCGCCCGATTTCATCGTCGCGCGTCTGCAGGCCGGTGCGCGCGCCCAGGTCGCCGTCTTCGACCTTGGCGATGGTCGCGACCATGCGTTCCAGCGGGTGAAAGATCGAGCGCGCCCAACGCAGGAAGACCGGCACCGAAAACAGCAGGACCAGCACGAAGCCCGCCCCAATCATCCACAGCGTGCGCATCTTGGCGGCACGAAACGGGGTGTCGAGAAAGCCGACGTAAAGCATCCCCACCCGGTTGCCGAAACTGTCGACGATCGGCTCGTAGGCCGAGATATACCAGTCGTTCACCACGAAGGCGCGGTCCAGCCAGGTTTCGCCGCGCCCCAGCACCGCGTCGCGCACCGCCACCGATACCCGCGTGCCAAGCGCGCGCACGTTTTCGAACAGGCGCACGTTGGTCGAAACCCGCACGTCTTCCAGAAACAGCGTCGCGGTGCCGCGGCTGCCTTCGGTCAGGCTTTCTTCGGGGTAGACAAGATCGTTGATCGTGTCGATGAAATCGAGGTTGCGGTTGAGCAGGACGCCGGCCACCAGCGCGCCGCTGCCATTGGCGACGGGGGCGGCGGTATGCACCACCATGCCGCGGGTTTCGTCGGTGCGCTCGGTCGGGGCCGCGGCCTTGGTCGGCACCAGCTTGATGGCGGCGCGCTGTGCAAGCTCTTCTGAAATGGCGTTGAAATCCGGGGCCTCGAAAATGTCGATCTCGGTGGCGATCTGCCCGTTCAGCGCGCTTTGCACGACGGGCCATTTGCGCGGCTCGGTGGCCTTGCGAAACGGTGGCGCGGTGATCATGCGGCCCCGGTCGTCGATGTAATACAGAAAATCGAAGCCGTAGCGCCGTCGTTCGGCATCGAGAAAATCGGCCATTTCCCTTTCGGAACCGCCGGCCAGGGTGGCGGCGAAACTGGCCGAGGCGCCCATTGCCTTGACCTGCTCGCTGGCGCGTTCGCGCAGGCGCGCGAGGTATTGATGGGCAATCGTCAGCTCACCGTTGACCTTGGCAATCAGCAGGTTGTCGAACCGATTCGACCAGTTCAGCACGACCACCCCGATGAACAGCGGCATCACCACCAGCATCGGCAGGATCGCGATGACCAGCAGGCGCATGCGCACCGAATTGCGCCAGGTCGAAGCTTTGGCGGCTGGCTTGTATGTGCTGCCGTCAGGCATCCCACATGGCGACCTTGCGGTCGATCGTCTTGCGCGAAATGCCCAGCCTGCGCGCGGCCTCGGCGCGGTTGCCGCCGCAGTCATCCAGCACGGTCAGGATATGGCGGCGTTCGACGGCGGCCAGGCTGTCGGTGGCGGCGGGGCTTTCGCAGTCGCTGGCGTCGCAGAATTCCTGCGGCCATTCTCCCAGGATCAGCGAACGCTCGATCAGGTTGCGCAACTCGCGCACGTTGCCGGGCCAGTCGTAGCACGACAGCTTCAGCAGCACGCCTTCGCTCAGCGGCAGCGGCGCCACGCCCAGTTCGGTCGAGATCTTCTTCATGAACATCGCGCTGAGTTCCAGGATGTCGCCCTTGCGCTCGATCAGCCGGGGCATGCGCACTTCAAGCACGTTGATCCGGTGATACAGATCCTTGCGAAAACGCCCGTCTTGCACCGCCTTTTCCAGGTCGCCGTTGGTTGCGAACATGAAGCGCAGGTTCAGCGGCACTTCGCGCGATGAGCCGATCGGGCGCAGGCGCAGCTCTTCGATCACCCGCAACATGGTGCCCTGGATCGCCAGCGGCATCTCGAGGATCTCGTCGAAAAACAGCGTGCCGCCGCGGGCATGAAACAGCAGGCCATCGTGCCGGTCGCCGTGGTTTTCCTGGTCGGTATGGATGACGCCAAACAGCTCATTGGCGATATGGTCGGGCGAAACCGAGGCGCAGTTGACCGGCACGAAGGGCTTGTCGGCCCGGTCCGACATGGCGTGCAGGGTGCGCGCCGCGATTTCCTTGCCGGTGCCGCTGTCGCCGGTAAACAGCACCGGTGTGGGCAGCGGCGCGGCCTTTTCCAGCGTCGCGCGCACCGTCGCCAGAACGTCCGAGCGGCCCAGCAGCCGGCCACGCCCGGCCATCGCATCCGCCGACAGCTCGTGTTTCAGCAAGTAGTTTTCCCGCGTCAGGTGCTGACGGTCGATCGAGCGCGCCACCGCGTTCAGGATCTGGTTCGACCGGAACGGCTTGAGCACGAAATCGGCCGCGCCCGCGCGCAGCGCCTGAATGGCGGTTTCCAGGTCGGCGAAGGCCGTGATCAGGATCGCGTCGGCGAAAAACCCGACCTTGCGCTGTTCGCGCAGCCAGTCCACCCCGTTCATGCCGGGCATCACGTTGTCGAGGATCACGATGTCGAAATGCGCCTCATCCAGCAGGCGCGAGGCCTCTTCGGCATTGGCGGCCTGTTCGACATGCTTGCACTGGGGCCCCAGCACCTTGACCAGGAAATTGCGCATCCCCGGTTCGTCATCGACCACCAGCACCGAGGCCCGAGTCAGCCCGTCGCCAAAATCTCCTGGCGTCTGGCCCGCCTGGCGTGCCGGCGGCTCAAGAGGGGCGGTGGTCTTGTTCATGTCATCGCTGCCCGGAGTGTGATGTCGGTTGGTGCAGGCACAGGCCCGCCCCGACCATGGTGGGGCCAAGCGGCGAAAAGATCAACTGCCCATTGCGCGCGCGCCCGCTGCCGGGGGAGGGCAGGCCTTGCGGCCTCAGCCCGGCTTGCCCGGCCGAAGCGGCGGCTCGTCGGTGATCATGTGGGTGCCCACAAGGTCGATCAGGCTTTCGATCTGCTTGTCCCATCCGCTGGCCTTGATGTCTTTTCCCAGCGTCAGTTCGCAGATGTTGCAACTGGTGGCGAAATGCTTGGCGCCGGTGGCCTCGACCTCGGGTTTCTTGATGTTTTCAAACACTTTCTGGCGCAACGGCGCGGCGCGCTCATTGGCCAGAACGCCGCCGCCTCCGCCGCAGCAGAAGGCCTCGACCCCGTGCGGATCCAGTTCGCGCAACTCCATGCCCAGTTCGCGGATGATGGCCCGCGGCGCCCATTCCAGCCCGCCGCGGCGGATCTGCTGGCAGGGGTCGTGGTAGGTGATGCTCTCGTTCACCTTCTCGCATTTCAGCTTGCCGTCGCGCACCGCTTCGCCGAGCACCTCGACGATGTGGCGCACGCGCACGTCATCCACCGGCGCGCCATACCAGCGCGCCGCCTCCCAGCGGGTGGCGCCCCAGGCGTGGCCGCATTCGGGGATGATCAGCATGCTGGCGCCGATCTCGCGCGCCTTGTCGATCAGGCGCACCGTCAACTCGCCCTGCAGTTCCGAATTGCCGGACAGATAGCCGAAATTGGTCGCTTCGAAGGCCTCCGACGAATAGGTCCAGTCCAGCCCCAGGTGGTTCAGCACCCGGGCGATGGTGGCCATGGCCAGCGGGTGGTGCTCGAGCTCTTCGGCGGTGGCCGTCAGCAGCACGTCGGCCTTTTCGCGGTCGATCGGCATGGCAACGCCATAGTCCTTTTCGACCTTTCGCACGGTCTTGCGGAAATCTTCCGGCGAGCCGAACGGGCTGTGCAGCTTTTCGGCTTTCGACACGATATAGGCCAGCCGGTCGGGCAGCAGCCCGGCCATGTACATGCCGTGGCGCGCCTCCTGCACCAGCCCGGCAATGTCGATCCCCATGGGGCAGGCAAGGGTGCAGCGCCCGCACATGTTGCAGCTGTCATAGATCAGCTCTTCCCAGTCCTGCAGCTCGTCGATGCTGAGCTCCGGGGCGCGCCCGATGGCCCTGTAGAGCCAGGCGAAAGGCCCCTCGGTCAGGTTGTAGGCCTCTTCGAAGGGCTTGATCTTGTGGATCGGGGTGTATTTTTCGTCGCCGGTGGCCAGGTAGAACTGGCAGGCCTCGGCGCAAAGTCCGCAGCGCACGCAGGCGTTCATGTAGCTTGCCGCCGTCGGGCCGAACTCGGCCACGAAACCGTCCATCGCATTGGCCAGGCGCACCTCGTCGGGCAGGTCGCGCTGCACATCGAAATTGCGGTTCTTCCTGCCGCTCTGGGCACCTGCGCCGGTGGCTGTGTCGCTGCTCATGGCATCGCTCCTTTCACGCTCGGGTTCCGCGGCGCCCGGCCATGGCGCCGGACAGCCCGCGCGACAACGGCCAGGTGAAACTGTGCATCAGGCTGGAAAACGGGAAATAGACCAGCCACAGTTCCACCAGCCCCAGGTGAATGCCGCGCAGCACCACGCTCTGTTCGCCAAGCGCAAAACAGCCCGTCAGCATCACCAGAAAGGTCAGCCCCGAGGCGATATGATCGTCGGGCCGCGAGATCAGCCGCACCACCGGGTCAAGCATCCGGCGCAGCCACAGCGCCAGCAGCCCGGCAAAGGCAAACTCGGCGGCCACGATGAACCCCCAGCGCGGCAACGGCGTCCAGCCAAAGCCGAGCACCTGGTTTTTCAGGAAGGCGACATGGGGGGCGGCAAACAGCAGCAGCGCAAACAGCCCCAGGTGAAAACTGTAGCCCATGAGCGTCACGAACCAGGTCTTGCTGCTGTGCGTGATGGTGGGCGAGGGCAGGAAATGCCCGAAGATCGTGCGCACCGCCCCCAAAGCGGGCGAGCCGGCCGGCCGGGCCTTGGCGCGCCGGCGGCCCGTCATCAGGATATGCGCCAGCCGCCACAGGCCGAAGACCACGAATATCCCGGCGGAAATCTTCCACAGCGGGCCTTCCAGTATTTCGATGGCGCTCATCTCTTGCCCTTCCTGTCAGTCGTTCGCTCTCAAACCTCGTGTGCCGAAGCCGGGTGCGGAACCGGCCCCGGAACCAGCCCGGCGCGCTCGCCGCGCGCGTGTGCCGTCTTGCGCGCCTTGCGGTGATGCGGGCGGCCCAGCCACAGGCCCACCAGCATCGCCGGCACGAACCACACCGCCGTTGACGGCGACAGCACGATCACCTGCAGCCCCGGGCCCGGGCACATGCCGGCCAGCCCCCAGCCGATGCCGAACAGCGACGGCCCGACAATCAGCGGCAGGTCGATATCGGTGCGGTGCGGAAACTGGAACCGGTCGGCGAAAAGCGGGCGTTTCATCAGCCGGGTGAGGTGATAGAGCACGAAGGTCACGGCAATGCCCGCGGCCATCACGATGGCCAGCGACGCGTCCCAGGTGCCGAAGAAATCAAGGAAGTTCTGAACCTTGGCGGGGTTGCTCATGTCGCTGACAAGCAGCCCCAGCCCCATGGTGGTGCCCATGACGAAGGCAATGAAAAAGCCCTTCATCTCACGCCCCTCCGCCCAGGTGCCGGAGCACGAAAACCGTCACCGCGCCCCAGAAGATGAACAGCGAAATCGCCACGAACGAGCGCCGCGACAGCCGCGCCAGCCCGCACAGGCCGTGCCCCGAGGTGCAGCCGCGCCCGAAAGCGGCGCCAAAGCCTACCAGCAGCCCCGCGACCAGCAGTTGCAAGGGCGGGGTCGAGAACTCCAGCGGCGGATAGCTGCCCATTGCCGCCAGATAGACCAGCGGCGACAGGATCGCCCCCAGCACAAAGCCCAGCCGCCAGCGGTTGTCTTCGCCTTCGGGCCAGGGCGGCAGGGTTTCCTCGGTGATGCCGCTGAAGCCGGCGATATGGCCGAGCGTCAGCATCAGCCCGCCGGCGCCCAGCCCCAGCAGCGCCCCGCCCACGGCCGCGCCAATCGGTGTGAATTCGGTGATCATTCGGCGGCCTCCTTCACGCTGTCGGACGTGCCCCTGACTTCTTCATACCAGAGGTCGTGGTGCTCTTTCGCCCAGTTCTCGTCCACCTCGCCCCGGGTCATCGCATCGAGCGACCCTTCCATGCCGACCGAGCCCATGTAGATGTGGCCGAAGGCAACCGAGATCAGCGCCACACCTCCCATCACGTGCAGCACGTTGGAAAGCTGCACCCAGCGGATGTCGGCCACCAGCCAGGGAAACAGCATCACGATACCGGTGACGCTGAGCACAAGCCCCACCAGCATGACCAGCCAGAACCACGCCTTTTCCCCGAAATTGTAGCGCCCCGAACTGACATGGCCGCCGAATAGCCCGCCCAGTTTCAGCATCCACTTGATATCGACGATCTTGAAAAGGTTGCCGGGCACGAACTTGAAGAACATCCACAGCAGCGAAAAGATGAAGATCGGGCCGAACAGGTTGTGCCCCTGCATCGAGGCGGTCAGCAGGATCGCGTTGGCCTGTTTGCCGATCAGCGGCACCAGCAGCTCGCGCCCCAGCAGGATCAGCAGCCCGGTGGCGCCCAGAAACAGGAAGACCGAAGCCATGAACCAGTGCGCCACGCGCTGGAACAGGTCGAAACGCGCAATCGTGCGCCCCGAGCGCCCGCCCGATATGCGCATCGGCCCGCGCACCAGGTAGACCACTGCCAGAAGCGCGATCACCGCAAGCGGCGCCCAGCCCAGATACTTGCGCAACACGTTGACCCGCAACAGGCGCCATTGCTCGCCCGTGGTGGTCATGGCCGCCTCGGGGCTTGCCGGTTTCAGCACATCCAGCGGGTCGCCGCCGCGCAGCTTGTCCCAGAAATCCGACAGCGGCAGGTTGCCGCGCGGGCCGAGCGGGCCGGTGATCGGCGGGGTCTCTGCCGGCGGACGTTCGGTGCGGATGCCCAGGTCGATCTTGCCGATTTCGCCACGCTGGCGGGCCAGGATTTCCTCAAGCGTCTGCGCGCCGCCGGTTGCCGCGCGCGGGTTGTCTGCGGGTTGCTCCTGCGCCAGACCGGGCAGCCCGGCACCGGCAACGAAAACAAGCATCAGGATCAGTGATAGTATCCGGCGTGCCGACATTTTGTCATTTCCCGAAGTTGGGCCCGTGTTGGGGGATGTCACGGGGCACCGCACACGCCGCGCCCCGTGAATTCTTCTGGTCGCGGCGGCTTCAGCCGCCCTTCTGGCCGTAGGCCGTGCCCCAGCCCCAGGCGCCCGAGCCGAAGCCACGCGCGACGACACGCTCGCGGTAGACCGCCGAGACCACATCGCCATCACCGGCCAGCAGCGCCTTGGTGGCGCACATCTCGGCGCAGATCGGCAACTTGCCTTCCGCGATCCGGTTGCGGCCGTATTTCTGGAACTCGGCCTGGCTCATGTCCTCTTCGGGGCCACCGGCGCAGAATGTGCACTTGTCCATCTTGCCGCGGCTGCCGAAGTTGCCGGCCTGCGGATACTGCGGCGCGCCGAACGGGCAGGCGTAAAAGCAATAGCCGCAGCCGATGCACAGGTCCTTGGAGTGCAGCACGATGCCGTCCTCCGTCTGGTAGAAGCAATCCACCGGACAGACCGCCATGCAGGGCGCATCCGAACAATGCATGCACGCGATCGAGATCGAGCGCTCGCCCGGCGTGCCATCGTTGATGGTCACGACCTTGCGTCGGTTGATGCCCCAGGGCACCTCGTGCTCGTTCTTGCACGCGGTGACGCAGGCGTTGCATTCGATGCAGCGTTCCGCGTCGCAGAGAAATTTTACTCGTGCCATTTCTCGGTTCTCCTTCAAGCTGCAGTGATCTTGCAGAGCGACGCCTTGGTCTCCTGCATCTGGGTGACGCTGTCATAGCCGTAGGTCATGGCCGTGTTGGCCGCTTCGCCCAGCACGTAAGGGTCGGCGCCCTCGGGGTATTTGTCCCGCAGGTCCTCGCCCTGGAAATGCCCGCCAAAGTGGAACGGCAGGAAGGCCACGCCTTCGCCGACCCGCTCGGTGACCAGTGCGGCGACCTTGATCTTGGCGCCCTCTGGCCCTTCCACCCAGACCTGCTGGCCGTCACGGATGCCGATATTGTTGGCATCGCGCGGGTGGACTTCCACGAACATTTCCTGCTGCAGCTCCGCCAGCCACGGGTTTGAGCGGGTCTCGTCGCCGCCGCCTTCATATTCGACCAGCCGCCCGGACGTCAGGATCATCGGGTAATCCTTGGAAAAGTCCTGCTTCTGGATCGAGGCATAAAGCGTCGGCAGGCGATAATCGCGCCGGTCCTCGTAGGTCGGGTAGTCCTTCACCAGATCGCGCCGGTTGGTGTAAAGCGGCTCGCGGTGGATCGGGATCGGGTCCGGGAAGGTCCAGACATTGGCCCGCGCCTTGGCGTTGCCGAAGGGGGCGCATTCATGGGCGATGGCGACCCGCTGGATGCCGCCCGAAAGGTCGGTCTTCCAGTTGGTCTTGTCGCCGGCGATGGCCTCGATGGTGGCCCGCTCCTCGTCGGTCAGATCACCGTCCCAGCCCAGTTGCTTGAGCATCGCCATGGTGAACTCGGGGTAGCCGTCCTGGATCTCCGAGTTCTGGCTGTAGACGCCCTCGGCCAGCAGGTTCACCCCGTCGCGTTCCACCCCGAAACGGGCGCGGAAGGTCAGGCCGCCTTTCGAGACCGGCTTGGACATGTCGTAAAGGTTCGGCGTCCCCGGGTGCCCCATTTCGGGCGTGCCCCAGCAGGGCCAGGGAAGACCGTAGTATTCCCCATCCACCGGGCCGCCCACGGCTTGCAGCGTGGTGCGGTCAAAGGTGTGCTGGTTGGCCATGTGCGCCTTGATGCGCTCGGGGGCCCAGCCGGTATAGCCGATGGTCCACATGGCGCGGTTGAACTCGCGCGTGATGTCCTCGACATTGGGCTGGTTTTCGCCGTCCATCGAGATGTTGCGGAAGATGCGGTCGGCAAAGCCGAACTTGGCCGAGAACATCGCCATGATGTCCTGGTCCGGCAGGCTTTCGAACACCGGGTCCACCACCTTGTCGCGCCACTGAACCGAGCGGTTCGAGGCGGTCACCGAGCCGCGGGTCTCGAACTGGGTCGAGGCCGGCAGCAGGTAGACGCCATCGGTGCGGTCGTGCATCACCGCCGAGACCGTGGGGTAGGGGTCCACCACCACCAGAAGGTCGAGCATCTCCATCGCCTTCTTCATCTCGACGCCGCGGGTCTGGCTGTTGGGGGCGTGACCCCAAAGCACCATCGCGCGCACGTTGTCCGGCTGGTCGATGTTCTCCTTGTCCTCGAGCACCCCGTCGATCCAGCGGCTGACCGGAATGCCCTTGAGGTTCATCAGCGACTTTTCCTTGCCATCCTTGCCGGTGATCGAGGCAAAGCGGCCCTTGAGCCAGTCGAGATCTTCCTCCCAGGCCCGCGCCCAGTGCGCCCAGGCCCCGGCCGACAGGCCGTAGTAGCCCGGCAGGGTGTGGCTGAGCACGCCCAGGTCGGTTGCGCCCTGCACGTTGTCATGGCCGCGGAAGATGTTCGCCCCGCCGCCCGAAGTGCCGATGTTGCCAAGCGCGAGCTGCAGGATGCAGTAGGCCCGCGTGTTGTTGTTGCCGATGGTGTGCTGGGTGCCGCCCATGCACCAGACCAGCGTGCCGGGGCGGTTGTTGGCGAGCGTGCGCGCAACGCGCTCCATCTGGCTGCCGGGCACGCCGGTGACGCGCTCGACCTCCTCGGGCGTCCACTTTTTCACCTCGGCGCGCACATCGTCCATGCCGTAGACCCGGGTGCGGATGTATTCCTTGTCTTCCCAGCCGTTCTCGAAGATGTGCCAGAGCAGGCCCCAGATGAAGCCGACGTCCGAACCCGAGCGGATGCGCACATATTCGTCGGCATGGGCCGCCGTGCGGGTAAAGCGCGGGTCCACCACGATCAGCGGCGCGTTGTTCTGCTCTTTCGCTTTCAGGATATGCAGCAGCGACACCGGATGCGCCTCGGCCGGGTTCGATCCGATCAGGATCATCGCGCGCGACTTGTGAATGTCGTTGTAGCTGTTGGTCATGGCGCCGTAGCCCCATGTGTTGGCCACGCCCGCAACCGTCGTCGAGTGGCAGATGCGCGCCTGGTGATCGACGTTGTTGGTGCCCCAGTAGGCGGCGAACTTGCGGAACAGGTAGGCCTGCTCGTTGCTGTGCTTGGCGCTGCCCAGCCAGTAG
>JALSJL010000215.1 GCA_026989405.1 Marinosulfonomonas sp.
CGGGGCGAGGGGCGCTGCCCCTCGCGCTCCCCGGAGTATTTCCACAAAGAAGAAGCGGTGGGGGTGGCTGGTGGTTTTGGCCGTCGCGGCATGCGAGCCGGCCCTTGCGGTTCGGGCCGGGCTTGGATAGCCAATGGGCATGGCATTCACGGTTGCAATTGACGGGCCTGCGGCGGCGGGAAAGGGCACCATCGCGCGGGCGGTGGCGGCGCATTTCGGGTTTGCGCATCTTGATACCGGGCTGCTCTATCGCGCCGTCGGGCAGCGGATGCTGGCGGGCGAAGACGCGGTGATGGCGGCGCGGGATCTGCGGGCCGAGGATCTGGATCATCCCGATCTGCGCGGGGTCCAGGCGGCGCAGGCGGCCAGCCGGGTCGCGGCCATCCCGGATGTGCGCGCGGCCTTGCTGGATTTTCAGCACGCCTTTGCGCGGCGCCTGGGCGGGGCGGTGCTGGACGGGCGCGATATCGGCACGGTGATCTGCCCGCAGGCGGATGTGAAGCTCTATGTCACCGCATCCGATGCGACCCGCGCCATGCGCCGCCACAAGGAGTTGACCGCGGCCGGGCAGGTGATTTCGCGCGAACAGGTTCTGGCCGATCTGCGCGAACGCGACGCCCGCGACAGCGCGCGCGCTACGGCCCCGCTGAAACCGGCCGGGGATGCGGTGTTGCTGGACACCACGGAAATGACGATTGCGGATGCGGTGAAAGCCGCCGTGGACCATGTTGCGGCCAGGCTGGCCGACAGGGATGAAAGCGGGCCTGGCCCCGCTGGAAAATGAGGATGCCTTGAGCCCGGTAAAGATTTCATACTATTCGGATGTGCTGTGTATCTGGGCCTATGTGGCCGAACGCAGGCTGGAAAAACTGGTGCAGGATTTCGGTCAGGATATCCAGATCGAGGCCCGGTTCTGTTCGGTGTTCCCCGATGCATGGGGCAAGATCGAAACCAATTGGGGCGCGCGCGGCGGTTTTGCCGGGTTCAACCATCATCTCAAGGAGGTGGCGGAAAAATTCCCCCATATCGAGGTGAACGGAGATCTCTGGCTCAAGGTGGCACCGCGGACATCGGCCAGCGGCCATCTGTTCCTGAAAGCGATCGAGATCGAGGCCCGGGACCGGGGCGGCGAAACCGACGAAACCCCCTATTTCGACCGCCGCATGGTGCGCGCGGCGGCGGCGTTGCGCCGCGCGTTCTTTGTCTCCGGGCGCGACATATCGAACTGGCAATGCTTTGCCGAGCTTGCCGGAGAACTGGGCCTGGATTACGGGCGGATCGAGGCCCGGATACAATCCTCCGAGGCGGTGGCGGCGCTGGCGGCGGATTATGACCTGGCGCAGAAACTGGGGGTGATCGGCAGCCCGACATTCCTGATGAATGAGGGCCGCCAGAAACTGTTCGGCAATGTCGGCTACCGCCTGCTGGAGGCCAATGTGAACGAATTGCTGCATGATGCGGCAGGCGATGAGGCAAGCTGGTGCTGAGCGGCTGGCCCGGGGGTCTGACCGGCCAGCCGTGATCAATGGCAACCCGGCTTCCGGGGGGCTTGCCTTGCTGGCCCATCGCCAGTATATACCGCGCGTCAACAAGGCGGATATGCCATAAAACAATAGACGGGCAGGGTCGGACATTTCCGGCCCTCTTTGTTTTGCGGCCCCGTCCAGACCAACCCGTTCCGCATCAATTGCGGGCAGCAATCAAGACCGGCGGAGACAACCGCGCGGCCAGATAAAACGTTTGAAAAGGACCCTGAGACCACATGGCTCAAAACGCATCCATGGAGGAATTCGAAGCCCTCCTCAATGAAAGCTTCGAAATTGACACGCCCAAGGAGGGCTCGGTTGTCAAAGGCAAGGTTCTGGCGATCGAAGCCGGACAAGCCATCATCGATGTCGGCTACAAGATGGAAGGCCGCGTTGATCTGAAAGAATTCGCAAATCCCGGCGAAGCGCCTGAGATCGAAGTCGGCGATGAGGTCGAGATCTTCCTGCGCTCGGTCGAAAACGCCCGTGGCGAGGCTGTCATCAGCCATGAAATGGCCCGCCGTGAGGCCGCCTGGGATCGCCTGGAAAAAGCCTATGCCGATGAAGAGCGCGTCGAAGGCGCGATATTCGGCCGGGTCAAGGGTGGCTTTACCGTGGATCTGGGCGGCGCGGTTGCGTTCCTGCCCGGCTCTCAGGTCGATGTCCGCCCGGTGCGCGACGCCGGCCCCCTGATGAACCTCAAGCAGCCGTTCCAGATTCTGAAGATGGATCGCCGCCGCGGCAATATCGTCGTCTCGCGCCGTGCCATCCTGGAAGAATCGCGTGCCGAACAGCGCGCCGAAATCATCGGCAAGCTGACCGAGGGCGATGTGGTGGACGGGGTCGTCAAGAACATCACCGAATATGGTGCCTTCGTCGATCTGGGCGGTGTGGACGGCTTGCTGCACGTCACCGACATGGCCTGGCGCCGGGTCAATGACCCCAAGGACGTGCTGTCGATTGGCGAAACCGTCAAGGTGCAGGTGATCAAGGTCAACAAGGAAACCCACCGTATCAGCCTGGGCATGAAGCAGTTGCAGGAAGATCCCTGGACCCTGGTCGAAGGCAAGTATCCGCTCGACAGCACCCATACCGGTCGCGTCACCAACATCACCGATTACGGCGCCTTTGTCGAACTGGAGCCGGGTGTCGAAGGTCTGGTGCATGTCTCGGAAATGTCCTGGACCAAGAAAAACGTCCATCCCGGCAAGATCGTGTCCACCAGCCAGGAAGTGGAAGTCATGGTGCTGGAGATCGACACCGCCAAACGCCGGGTCTCGCTTGGTCTCAAGCAGACCATGCGCAACCCCTGGGAAATCTTCGAAGAAC
>JALSJL010000216.1 GCA_026989405.1 Marinosulfonomonas sp.
GCGGATCCGGGGTGGTTTCCCGATTTCCCTTCGCCTCATGCGCGAAATCCACGAGATTCTGCTGGCCAGAGGGCGCGGTGCCACCAAACAGCCCGGCGAATTCCGCCATTCGCAAAACTGGATCGGCGGAAGTCGTCCGGGCAATGCGCTGTTCGTGCCGCCGCCGCCGGACACCGTGCTGGATCTCATGTCCGATCTCGAAGCCTTCATCCATGCCGACACACCCGCCGTGCCCACGCTGGTCAAGGCCGGGCTGGTCCATGTTCAGTTCGAAACCATCCACCCGTTCCTCGATGGCAATGGCCGTCTGGGCCGGTTGTTGATCACGCTTCTGCTTTGCGACAAAGGCATCCTGATGGAACCTATCCTTTATCTCAGCCTCTATTTCAAAACCCATCGCCGGTATTATTACGACCTGCTGCAACGGGTGCGCGAGGATGGCGACTGGGAGGCCTGGATCGAATTCTTTCTCGATGGAATCACGGAAACCTCGTTGCAAGCCGCCGATGCCGCCAAGCAAATCCTGTCACTGTTCGAGGAAGACCGCGCCAAGATCGAAAGCCTCGGGCGGCCGGCAACCTCTGCCTTGCGGGTGCATCAACTGCTCCAGCAAAAGCCGATCATCGCCATTCCCGATGCGGCGCGCGAAACCGGCATGTCGGCCCCGACCGTCGCCAAATCCATCCAGCATCTGCGCGACCTTGGCCTGTTGCGCGAGATCACCGGCAAACAGCGGGGGCGCATGTTCGTCTACAGCGACTATCTGGGCATCCTCAGTCAGGGGACGGAACCAATTTGATGCGGGGGAAGCCATGATCGATTAAAGCTCCACCGGCCCCGCAATTCGGCACGCACCTGATTACAACACGCTTGATAACTGATTGCGAATCTATTTCGGATATATTATATCCGCAATTATGAAGCACTCTGAAGGCCTGGAATGGGCCATACATTCCTGCTCTTTGCTGGCCGCCCTGCCGCCAGGCACCTGCCTGCCTTCCAAACTGTTGGCAGAGTTCTTTGACCTGCCGGAAGCCTATTTGGCCAAACAGATGCAGAAACTGTCACAAGCGGGAATTGTCGAAACACGGCGGGGACCGCGCGGAGGTTATGGGCTGGCCCGTCCATCCGCCGATATTACGCTCTTGCAGATGGTAGAGGCCATCGACGGTGATGCACAACATTTCCGATGTACCGAAATCCGCCGCTGCGGCCCGACCGGCGTTGCCAACAGGCACTATACCCGCCCCTGCGGCATTGCACGCTCCTTGTGGAAGGCAGAAGCCGCATGGCGAGAGGAACTGAACAAGGTCAATTTGGCCGACATCAACAGGATGGGGCAGGCCGAAACGCCGCCGGAGCAGATTGCAAAGGCATTGAAATGGTTTCAGGAAAAATTGGCGGGGGCATGACCCAATGAATGTTCGGAAATTTCACCGGCTGAATGCCCTTTTCCTGACCGCCTTCATAGTGCTGCATATGGTCACGCATCTTTCCGGCCTGTGGGGGATCGAGGCGTACAACGCGACCCAGAAAATCCTTCGCCTGCTCTATCGGAATCCGGTTGTCGAGCCGTTGCTTCTGGCATCTGCCGTTGCCCAGATCGTTCTCGGCGCCGGTCTTCTGACAAAAGCCATCCGGCGGGGAATACGCGGTGTCTGGGCACGGATACAGGTGGTTTCCGGCGGGATATTCCTGTTGTTTTTTGTCCAGCACCTGACCGCGCTGGTACTGGTGCGTTGGGTGGACGGGATGAATACAAATTTCTACTGGCCCGCTTCGGTGATGCGCGACGCGCCGCTGGTCTGGTATTTCACCCCTTATTATTTTCTCGGGGTATCGGCCCTGTTCGTCCACATCGGATGTGCCACCCGACAGCAAATGATCCGCGTGGGCCACCGCAGATCGGCCGGTCATGTGTTTTGGGCAATCACTGCCGTCGGGATTATTCTGGCAGTTCAGATCGACAGCATGTTGCTGGGCGTGTTTTTCGACATTCAGCTTCCGGATGCATGGATCCGTTATTCAGGTACAGATTGACCGCCCGACCGACAATCCGATTCGAAGATTCAAGTTTCATCAACGATGCGTCTTGGGGTGGTTGCAAAGTCGGATCAAGCGAAGGTGAAGAGCCTTCATCGAAGGGCCGCCCAACCTTTGATCAGCTTTCTAATGTTTTCGCACCACCACGCACCACTACGCCAACCCGTTGATATTACTTGATATACTCTCACACATCCCTTTCATACGACAAAACCAACTCACTCTCTGGAGGTCGTTATGGAAGAACAAGTCAAAGGGCCGGACCCTTTTCCGGTGGACAGGATGAATGCAGAGGAGCGGCTGGCCGATCTGGGCCGCATTCTGGCGGCGGGCATCCGGCGGATGCGTGGGGCACAGCCGGAAACTGGCGAGCCAGAACCTGATACGCCCCGCTATGTCGAAGTGGTCGGCAAGAGCCGCCGCGGGCGGCGCACCAGGATCCGGATCGGGGGTGGCCAATGACGTCTGTCCCTTCATCCCCGCCCAAGCCGGGCGAACACCCAGCCACCGACCAGACGGTCCTTTCCCGCCTCGCGGCCCTGAAAACCATGAGCGTGAACGAGCTGAAGGAAGAATGGGAACGGCTCTTTGCCTCCGGCGCGCCCAACAACAGCCGGTCCTATCTGGAAATCCGCATTGCCTACCGCATTCAGGAACTGACCCACGGCGGGCTGTCGAAGAAAAGCCGCCAGATGCTGAAGGCGCTTTCGGCCGAGATGCACGGCAAGCGGCAGGGTGGCACGCCCAAAATGCTCGACGATCGCAAGCCCATCCCCGGCACCCGCCTGGTCCGTGAATGGCAGGGCATC
>JALSJL010000217.1 GCA_026989405.1 Marinosulfonomonas sp.
TTGGTGGCTGCTGCCGCTTCTTTTGCCGATCGCCCTTTTTCTGGGGGACTTCGCAACCGGCCTTGTTCACTGGGCGGTGGACAGCTGGTTCGACGAAAGGAGTCTGGGACGCCTCGTGATGATCGCGCGGGAGCATCATACCCACCCAACCCATGTTCTGCATTACGGCTTCCTGGAGCATGCGACGTTGGGATCGACGATCGTCATTCCGGGCATCTTGCCCTTGTGGGGATTGACCCAGCTCATTCTGCCCACTCCGGCTGCCCTGGCCGCCAGCTTCGTGTGCTGCGTCGTGGCCCTGTGCCTGTTCTTCGGCACGACCCTGCACAATTTGGGCCATCGTCGCAGCCGCTCTGCCGTCTTGCGCTTCCTTCAGCGCGCCCGACTGCTCATCTCGCCGACCTATCATGCGGTGCACCACCGCCCGCCCCAGACCCGGCGCTATTGCGTGGTGAACGGCTGGGCGGATGCGGTGTGCGACCGGCTTGGCGTTTGGCGCGCCCTCGAGCGGGCGATCAGCCGAATGACGGGAGCCGTGCCGCGGCAGGACGATGAAGACTGGCAGCGCCATTGGCCGGAGCGATTGGCGCGCTGGCGCGCCCAACGTGCGGGCGAAAAGCAATCACGCGGAAAGCCGTCCCAGTCGCCAGCATCGCAATGATCATAACACGCCGCAATTCTCATGCGGGCTTGGCGGGAAGGATGGCGATGGTCGCCAGGCCGGCCGCCACCTGATGATCATCAGCCAAAGATGTCGTGGGCGAGGAGGAGCCCTCCTCCGTCCAGCCGAACACCCCACAGGAAACCACGACGATCCGCCGCCCAGGCTTGATCACCCGGGCCTCAGCCACCAGCTGGGCCGCTTTTGCCGGCCGCAGGTAGTTGACCTTGAACTCCACGCTCAAGAGATCCTCGCCAGGCCGCAGCAGGGTACCGGCCGCAATAGCCGCTGCATTGTCCACCAGATAGCTGATCACCCCACCGTGGAAGAGACCGTGTTGCTGCAGGAGTTCCTCCCGTCGGCGCAGCCTCAACCGACACATTCCTTGGTCAAGACTCAGAATCTCAGCGCCCAGTAGACGGGTGAAGCCCTGCTCGCCGACCGCACGGGTGATCATGGTGATTTGTGCCTGTGAAAGAGCCATGCTCTCCCCCTATCTTAATACCCCATTCCCCCTATCCCTCCCCTGATCTTCGGCAGTCACTCCAGAAACTACCGAGCAGCTCTTGAACAGGACCGTCATCAGCGAATGGACATTTCGTAGCATAACATGTCGCAACATACCATTCATGCCTGTGCCCGCCCAATCGATGGGCGAGAATCTGTGGCCAAAATGCCACAGTTACCGAAAAATTAACCGACCAACGCCCCCGCCTCCCAGACACCTTTTCAAAACGCTCCCCATTAACCACCTGAACACAAGGCCGATTTTTTTATTCTCATTACATGGATGCAGCCGTGATTAAACAGATGATCCACCTTGACGAGAACAAGCCATTCGTTTCAAACAGTGGCTGATTGCCGCAATCCTGGGCGTGAGGGGCTTCAATGCTGCAGTTCAAAACGTCCGAATCATAGCGAGGTCAGATGCTTGCCCGGTAAGGCAGGGCTGAACCAACGCTGTGGTAGCGGTTGCGGCACTCATGACAGTCCGCGTAATCCTGCCAGCCATCCTATGTATGGCATCATGGAGCGGACAGCAGGTGACTGGTTTGCGAGCTCGGCAAGGCAAGGGAGGGTTCCTGATGAAGAAGACTGCGGCGAGGGTCGTGTTCGGTGCCAGTGCATTGGCGATGGTGACCGCTCTTGCGGATCAGCCGGTGCCGGCGGCGGCGAGCGGGCAGGATCATGTCGTCACGACGCAATCATTGATTGCACGCAAGCAGGCCCAGGGACGCCGACAGCTGCGTCTGGAGATCAATCCGGCAGCCTTGCCGGATTTTGTGCGCGCCCAGGACGATGCGCGACAAGTTGATCTTTTCGGCAATAATGTCTGGGTACGACCGGACATCATCATTGCCGACCAGTTGGGCGATCCCGACAGCATTTTGGACCTCACCGGCGAACATCCCAATGTCGTGGGGTTGGCGATCTTCGATCTCGACACGGGAGTCGTGCTGAGCTTCTGCTCAGGCACGCTTATTAATCCACGTACCGTGATCACGGCCGCCCACTGCGTGCGCTTCGATGGGGCAGATGAAAATTTCGACCGCACCCTCGGTGTGGCCGTCACCACCGACCCCGATGCCTTCAACGGCTTCTTCGTCACGGGTAATTTCACGATCTCCGCCAGCCATCTGGCTCCCGAACAGTATGATCGCGATGCCTTCTTCCTCGGCAACGATATCGCGGTGATCGCGCTTGATAATCGGATAACGAATGTCGATCCTGCCGGCCTTGTGGACACGGCGCCCGCCGTGGGCACGCTCGCCACCATCGTCGGCTATGGCACGACGGGCGTGGGCAGTGACCCCATGGGGCAATTCTTCGACTTGCGGCGACGGGCAGCGACCAACATCATCGAGGCCATCTCCAGTTTTGTCGGCGGGCTGCCCAACGGCCTGCTTTTCACGGATTTCGAGAATCCGGACGATCCGACAAACTTCGACTTTTTTGGTGATCCGACGGTCTCTCCTCTTGAAGGCACGACGGCGCCGGGCGACTCGGGCGGTGCTTTGTTCGTACAGGATGCCGACGGCAACTTCCTGCTCGCCGGCGTTACCAGTGGCGGCTTCAACATCTTCGGACCGAACAACACATTTGGTGACGTAGCGTTCTTCACCAATGTTGCCCTCATGCGTCCCTTCATCGATTCGGTGAATCCGCTGCGC
>JALSJL010000218.1 GCA_026989405.1 Marinosulfonomonas sp.
TGGATCAGAAGAAGACATGCGCGCAGAGGTCCGACCTGTAATCAGGGCGGCTGAATATGTGCGCATGTCGACCGAGCATCAGAAATACTCAACCGAGAACCAGGGCGAAGCGATAAGGACCTACGCCACCACCCACGGAATGAAGATCGTGCGCACCTATGCCGATGCCGGCAAGAGCGGGCTCAGCATCAAGGGGCGTGATGCGCTTCAGCAACTCATCAAGGATGTTGAAACCGGCGTGGCAGATTTCGAAGTTATTCTGGTTTATGACATCAGCCGCTGGGGACGGTTTCAGGATGCCGATGAATCCGCCTATTACGAATACATCTGCCGTCGCGCAAACATTCAGGTCCAGTATTGTGCCGAACAGTTCGACAATGACGGCAGCCCTGTCGCCACCATCGTAAAAAGCGTGAAGCGGGCGATGGCCGGCGAATACAGCCGCGAGCTCTCGGTCAAGGTTTTTGCTGGGCAATGCCGCCTGATCGAACTGGGATACCGGCAAGGTGGCCCGGCCGGGTTTGGCCTGCGCCGCGTATTGATCGGCGAGAATGGCGAGCGGAAAGCCGAGCTGGCGCGCGGCGAACACAAGAGCCTGCAGACCGACCGCGTCGTCCTCACTCCCGGCTCCGTTGAGGAAGTCGAGATCGTGCGAGACATCTATCGCCAGTTCATTGAGGGTGGAAAATCTGAGGCCCGGATCGCTGCCGATCTCAACGCCCGCGGCATCAAGACCGATCTCGGCCGCGACTGGACCCGCGGGGTGGTGCACCAGATCCTGACCAATGAGAAATACATCGGCAACAACGTCTACAACCGCAAATCCTACAAACTGAAAAAGAAGCGTGTGGTCAACGCACCGGACATGTGGATCAGGGCCGACGGTGTGTTCGAGGCCATTGTGGACCCGCAAGTGTTTAACACGGCGCGAGGGATCATCCGGGAACGCAATCGCCGCTACTCCGACACCGAAATGCTCGACCGCTTGCGCGGCCTGTTCCAGCGCCACGGCTATCTGTCGGGGCTGGTGATCGACGAGGCTGACAGCATGCCCGCCAGCGGGGCCTATCAGCGCCGGTTTGGCAGTCTGGTGCGGGCCTATCAACTGGTCGGCTTCACGCCGGATCGGGACTTTCGCTATATCGAGGTCAACCGGGCCCTGCGCATGCTGCACCGTGATGTTGTCGCGAACGCTGTCACAGAAATCTCGGACATGGGCGGAGTTGTCGAGCGCGATCCGGCCACCGACCTTCTGCGGATTAACGACGAGTTCACGGCGTCCATCGTCATCGCCCGTTGCGCGCACACGAAAGCGGGGGCGCTGCGATGGAACATCCGCTTTGACACCGGGCTGGCTCCCGGCATCACGATCGCGGTCCGGATGGACAAGGCAAATAGCGCGCCGCGGGACTACTACCTGCTGCCACTTATAGAGATGACGAAAACCCGGGTGAGGCTGGCCGAAGACAATGGTCTGATGCTCGATGCCTATCGGTTTGACACGCTGGAGAAGTTCTTCTCGCTGGCCGAGCGCACCAAACTATCGGAGATGATCCCATGACAAAACCTGGCGAAACACTGATCGTGAAAATGGTCTCCATTGATCACATCACGGTTCCTAACCCTCGTGTGCGCGGCAAGGTCTCCTTCGATCAGCTGGTGGACAGCATTTCCAAGGTCGGACTGAAAAAGCCGATCACGCTGACACGTCGGGGCGATGATGATGGTAGCGCTGGTTACGATCTCGTCTGCGGTCAGGGCCGCCTCGAAGCCTATGCCGCATTAGGACAGCACGAAATCCCCGCGATCGTTGAGGATGTCAGCAAAGAGGACCGGATGCTGCGCAGCGTGGTTGAGAACATCGCCCGACGCCAACACCGGCCGCTGGAACTGCTGCGCGACATTGGTGAATTGCGCAAACGGGGCTATTCCGACCCGGAAATCGCGACCAAGACCGGCCTGACCCAATCCTATGTGCAATCCATCGGGCGGCTTCTGGCCGAGGGCGAGACCCGCCTGATCGTGGCAGTCGAAACCGGCCGCATTCCCCTGAACGTTGCGCTCGAAATCGCTGAGGTCGATCTGGCCGGCGCACAGGAAGCCTTGGCGAAGGCTTATGAATCCGGCGCCCTGCGCGGCAAGAAACTGCTGGCAGCAAAGCGGATCGTCGAGCAGCGCCAGCGGCGGGGCAAGTCACAAGACGTCGGACGCTTGCGTGAACGTGGTAAAAAACTGTCCTCGGATGCGCTGGTGCGGGCATATAATCAAGAGGCAGAACGGCAGCGCCTGCTGATCAAACGCGCCGAGATCGCACAGAACCGCCTGCTGTTCATCGTCACGGCGATGCGATCGCTTCTGGCAGATGCGCATTTCGCAACACTTCTGCGGGCAGAAAAGCTCGAAACGCTGCCGCGCCCGCTTGCCAACTTGATCACAGCGGGGGATGCGTGATGGCCAAGCATAACAAAGTAACCATGGCCTTCGAGCCGGAAGGCATTCGCATTTCCCTGACCGACATCCTGCCGGTCAAGCAATTGGCGCCTTCGACCAAAACCGGCCGAAAATACAAACAGATCGCCGCCTCCATCCGCGAAATCGGTCTGATCGAGCCGATGGTGGTCACTCGCCAAAACGGACAAAGGGGTGCCTATCTGCTGCTCGACGGCCACGTCCGCCTGCAGATTCTGAAGGATTTTGGCGTGCTCGACACCATGTGCCTAATCGCGACCGACGACGAGGCCTTCACCTACAACAAGCGCATCAGCCGCCTGGCCACCATTCAGGAGCACAAGATGATCCTGAAAGCGATCGAATCTGGCGTGCCCGAA
>JALSJL010000219.1 GCA_026989405.1 Marinosulfonomonas sp.
GTGTTGCCGGTGGGAATGACGCGGGTGTAATCGGGGAAGGTGCCGTCGATGACCTTGGATGTCAGCGTGATATCGGGGGTGGCAAAGCGGATCTTGGTCTCCGAGACCGACACCGCGATGGCCATGTCATCTTCGTCCAGCAGCTTGCGCATCTCGCCCACCGTCTTGCGCGGCACGATCACGCCGGGCATGTTTTCGGCCCCCGGCGGCAGGGCGGCGTCGACACGGGCCAGGCGGTGGCCATCGGTGGCCACGCAGCGCAGCACCCTGCCGTTTTCGCCATCGGCCACATGCATGTAGACGCCGTTGAGGTAATAGCGGGTTTCCTCGGTCGAGATGGCGAATTTCGACTTGTCGAACAGGCGGCGCAGCACGGCGGCGGGGGCCGAGAAATTGGCGCTGTATTCCGATGTCGTCATGACCGGGAAATCTTCGCGCGGCAATGTCGCCAACGAGAAGGAGGAGCGCCCGGCATTGACCTCCAGCCGCCCCGATGTGCCGTCATCGGCCAGTTGCACCAGCGCGCCGTCGGGCAGTTTGCGCACGATCTCGTGCAGGGTGACGGCAGAGACCGTGGTGGCCCCGGCGCGTTCGACCTGGGCCGGGGCCTTGTCGACCACCTCGATATCGAGATCGGTGGCCCGGAAGCTGGCGGTATCGCCTTCGGCCTCGATCAGCACATTGGCCAGAATCGGAATGGTGTTGCGCCGTTCGACGACCGATTGTGCCTGCGAGACGGCCTTCAAGAGGGCGGCGCGTTCAATACTGAGTTTCATGTCCTGGCTCCGGCGATAGGCGGGGCGGCGAGCCTACCCGACCGGCAGTCACGCACAAGTGTTTTGTTGGAGTTTCTCGATAGCGGCGATGGCGTCAATGGGCAAGCGGGCGGAAATCACCTGTGTGGCGCGGGCGGGTGGGGGGTTTTGGTGGTATTGGTTGCGTCGCGGATCTGCGGAATGCTCTGGATCGCTCCTTGCCGTGGCACCGCCCCATGGCGGGGCGGCCCTGTCTTGCGGCGGTGAATCCGGGTATTTGGACAAAGAAGAAGCAGGTTGGTGGCGGGCCTCCTGGGGGTGGTGCCCGGCCGGGGGCCTGGTCTCAGGCCTCCAGCATCCGGCGCAGCAATTCGGCATCCTCGGCGATCTGGCTGTCGAGGGTGATCAGTTCCTCGATCTTGCGCACCCCGTGCAGGATGGTGGTGTGATCGCGGCCGCTGAACTTGCGCCCGATTTCGGGCAGCGACCGGGTGGTCAGTTTCTTGCACAGATACATCGCCATCTGGCGCGGCCGCGAGATATTGCGGGCGCGGCTCGGGCTCATCAGATCGGTCTGGCGCAGGTGGTAATGTTCGCAGGTCTTGCGGATGATTTCATCCATCGTGACCTTGCGATCGGTGGCGCGCAGGATGTCGCTGAGGCATTCCTGCGCCATATCCATCGTGATCTCGCAGCCGATCAGGTCGGAGAAGGCAAACAGGCGGGTCAGCGCGCCTTCGAGGACGCGGAAATTGGAGGAGATGCGATGGGCAATGAATTCCAGCAGGCCGGGGGCGATTTTCAGATCCGGGTGGCGGTCGCGTTCGGCCTCGACCTTTTGTTGCAGGACGCCCAGGCGCAATTCGTAATCGGTGGGGTGCAGATCGACCACCAGCCCGCATTGCAGGCGCGAGGCGATCCGGTTGTCGAGCTTGTCCATGTCGACCGGCGCGCGATCGCCTGAAATGACGATCTGCTTGCCCAGTTCGACCAGCGCATTGAAGGTGTGAAAGAATTCCTCCTGGGTGGAGTTCTTGCCGGCGATGAATTGCACATCGTCGATCATCAGCACGTCGATCGAACGGAAGGTTTCCTTGAAGCTGAGCGTATCCTGGTCGCGCAGGGCGCGGATGAAGCGATACATGAATTTTTCGGCCGAGAGATAGACCACCTTGAGCTGCGGCTGGCGCTGGCGCAATTCCCAGGCGATGGCATGCATGAGATGGGTCTTGCCAAGCCCGACGCCGCCATAGAGAAACAGCGGGTTGAAGGACACGGTGCCGCCTTCGGCCACCCGACGCGCGGCGGCATGGGCCAGTTCATTGGGTTTGCCGACCACGAAATTGGCGAAGGTCAGATTGGGGTTCAGCAGCGATTCGGTCACTTCAGAGGGGGCGGTGCGCAGGTCCGGCGCGCCGGTTTTCGCCGCGGCCGGCGTCTTGCCCGGGCTGGTCGGGGCAGCATTGGCATTGACCGGGGCCAGCGCCGGGCTGCCGGCATCAACGGCGAAATGCACCCGGTCGACAGAGAGGCCGGCCGAGATCAGGTGACGCAGGATGACATCGGAAAAATGCTGCGAGACCCAGGTGCCGATGAAATTGGTGGGAACATGAAAATGGGCGGTGCGGTCCTTGACGGTGCTGAAGGTGATCGGCTCGATCCAGGCCGAGAAGTTGTTCTTGCCGACCGATTTCAGCAATTCGCCCCGGACGTGACCCCATGTATCTTGTGTCATTCTGTTCCCGTCTTTTTTCATTTGACGCAGGCCCCGAACATTACGGATGGGCCGGCGCGGGCGATGCGTGCGCCGCCCTGGTTATCGCTTCTTCGTCACCGCTATCCAGACAATCATCGGCCCTGCGCCCTGGCTTTGGTGTCGTTTATCGACACGCTTATTGCCCCGCCAGAAACAAACCGATGGGCCTGCTGCCCTGGTCGGGACAGCCGAAAAACAATCGCCCTTGATACGCCCGCGCCAGCCCCGGAAACCGCAGGTTTCCGGGTGATTCTGGCACGACGCCCCGCAAGGCAATGGTCTTTGGACATTCGGACGCTTGCCAGGC
>JALSJL010000220.1 GCA_026989405.1 Marinosulfonomonas sp.
GAAAATACGGCAATTTTCGCCGTAAGTCTTTGACATATATGGGGTATTTTGTTGGTTGCGGGGGTAGGATTTGAACCTACGACCTTCAGGTTATGAGCCGAATATTGCGTGATTCCAATAACTTATGGAAATCAATGACTTGCACTGTAAGCCTTTGATTTTACGAAAGTTCCTTTTCGTCTACGGCCGATCCTGAAATGATCTCGACGGCGCTCAGCGTTCGAAAACGGCGTACGAAGGTTGATGTGGCGTTGATGTGGAAAACTGCGATCAGCCAACATTCATGATCGCGTTTGTTCATTGCGTGAGCGCCCCAAACTACTGCTGTGGCTTGCACTGTTGGTCCATACAATACATTACATTCACCGATAATGCAGGAGCGGCAGATGCGCACTACGGCCGCCGAGGTCCATGGTAGAAGGTCGCACAAGGTCTAGTCGTGTCGAATAACGCTTCCAGGCGTTCAGAATGTTCTTCAACCAACCTCTTCGCTTGCGCTGGAAGTTCACGGCTTGCACGTCCGAAATCGTCAAGAGCAATAGGCTCGAGGGTCGGTGCGGAAGTCAAGCGCAGCATCCTATCTCGCCCAATCAAGAGACCGGCCTGTCCCAAGGCGTTTTGGCTCTGAAGGTGCATAGCGCTCTCGATGATA
Source organism: Marinosulfonomonas sp. (assembly GCA_026989405.1). GTDB lineage: Bacteria > Pseudomonadota > Alphaproteobacteria > Rhodobacterales > Rhodobacteraceae > JAJRUE01. The sequence goes on from JALSJL010000220.1 coordinate 653, forward strand.
TTTCTCCAATGGAACATGCCGCCGAATCTTATCTGACAATCAGTCATTCGCAGGTCTTGGTCTCCGCAACCGAGAGTCAGTATGTTGATCTTGTGCCTGTCGACGTCAAAGCAACTCACTGCATCAACCAGCGCAACCATAACCGGGTTGTTGGCCCAGACACCACCATCCGCAAAATGCCGTGTGCCGTTTCGATATGTGGAGAAGAACGTTGGGGCCGCAGACGTGGCAAGAGCCACGGTCACCAGTTTTTCTCGCCAGTCGAGGCGGAAGTCAGGGTGATGCGGTGTCTTGAGGACATTGACCTCGTTGAATCCATCGAAGGTTGGTATGTTCAGGCGTTTGTCGAGTGAACCCAGAGTCCTGTTTCCAAAGCAATCCCGTAATACCCGTTCTAAAGGTTCCCGGTCGTACCGATAGACAGCTAGATCCCGCGCAAACTGGTAGATCGATCTTAGTGAGCGCCCGAAAGGAATCGGCGGAATCCACGGCTGCGGAAAGATCTCTGCCCCGTGTCGTAGGTAGATTTGCAGGACTTCTTCCGCGCGCATGCCAGCACCAAGGCCAAGCGCAATTATTCCGCCAGTTGAGGTGCCGGCAATCATATCGAAGTAGCTGGCTGCCGATCCACCTTTTAAGAACCGCCGCTCGCATTCGGCCAAGACGGCTGCTGGAAGTATGCCCTTTATGCCTCCTCCATCTATAGACAGGACGCGAAAATCATCTAAGGGCCAATCGAGCTGTTCGCGACGGTGAAAGATCGTGCCGTGTGAGCGCCGGGACTGAGGTTGTTGCATGATATCGATCCTTTATCGCCGACAAAGGATGACGGCGAATTGACTTGCTTCTGATGTGCTTGCCGGTGCCAAACCACTTTCCGGTCGCGAGCCAACTTTCATAGCAGCTCAGCCAGTTCGAAGTCCAAGGGATGGTCGTGTGGCTGATCCGATCATCTGGCGACCATTGATCCGCTTCGTCATCGAACAAGCACAGGAACGGGCCTGTACGTGTCGTTCTTGGGTGCACCACATAGACATGCGGCAAGGATCCTTCTGCATTGCCGAAGCGCCTTTGCAAATTTGGCTCAAGCACCTCCACCAATGGCTGGAGGTAGAGGTTTGAACGACCTTCGGGCAAAAGGGGCTCTGTGTATTCCACCCTTAGCCGGTATCTTGTCCTGTGCGGCTGCAGATATCCGACCCAAACGCAAGTTCTCGCGCTCAACTGATCGCACAGCCAGTCGGGATACATTGCCGCCATGTCTGCAATTTGCTCACCAATTGTTATCATCAGGCACGATGCCCCCCATGTTGGTATTCGCGCGCGCGGGTTTCACGAGACCAGATGTGGATGCGATCCCCGTGCCGAGAGCCGGAGCGGCCGAGGACGAAACGGGCGCGGCAGGTTTCAACTTTCCATCAGGAGTCATGCCAAGGGCGCCGTTTTCGAGCAGAACGGTTTGGGCACGGTGATAAGCTTGAAGCGCTGTTTCACCAGCTTTCTCACCAAAAAGATCGTCGAACGTGGATTGGATCAGCGCAGGGTCGAAACCCACCCGTTTCAACATCTCCAAGCGGTCAATGAGAACCAACAAATCCTTTGCCCAGAGCTGCTGATCGCTTCTCTGGGTGGGCCAGCGGTCAGTGAAGATATCAGGGTAGTGAGCCGGATTGCGAACTTCCAGCCGCTGTAAGTTCTGCTCTGCCTGGCGGATCTTCCTGCGCATGCGTTTGGCGATCGCGATCACTTCATCAACCAAGCTTTCATTCACAGGCCCCGCGTCGAGTGCGACTGCGGCGATGATGATGGACGGCGGCTTACGCTTTCCACGATGATCGTCATGCTTCCGATACCTTTTGTCGCGAAACCTTTTGATCAATTGAAGCGCAACCACCCGCGGCGATTTCTGATCAAGCGGGACATGAACCGGCATCGGTTGCATGTCGGCTTTTTGCACTGCGAGAGTCGAGGTCTCCGACAACTGTCTGTTCGCCATTTCCGCATAGGTCTCACCCTCGACAAGGTACCGCCTGGCATCGAAACGCTTCTCGAAGGCCTCGCTGATTTCGACACGGGCATTGAAGTGGTCGGCAAAGCCTTTTGGATTGACCTCCTTGTGGTACCGCTCGTCAGTTTCCGGCTTATGA
>JALSJL010000221.1 GCA_026989405.1 Marinosulfonomonas sp.
GTAGGCATAGGCGCGTTGGGCCGGATGCGCATTCATGGCATCCGCGCGGAAAGCCGCTGCGATGGCATCTCGCCCGCGCTTGTTGGCCGCAGCCAGCACCTGCACGCAGGCGGCACGGATGGCTTTGCGGTCCGGCGCATCGGCAAGGGCCGCCTGCAGATCGCGCGAGACCGCATTGGCGTCGAAAATCTCTTCCGCCGGACAGATCAGCGCGCCGGAGGTTGTTTCATGTGGCCAGGCTGGTGCTGCCTCAGAGGCCGGCGCCGGCACCGAAGCTTCTTGGGGCAGGGTCAATGATAACCACCTGGTTGTCCTGGATCGTGGCGACAGCCAGACCCCTTTGGTTTGTGCCGTCCGGCAGCAGGCGGAACACGCCGTTCACGCCGATGAAGCCCGCAGGCTGGGTAAGGGCAGCCCGCGTCAGCGCGTCGTTCTTGCCTTGTGCCGCCAACGCGCCAATAGCCGCGATGCCGTCATAGGCCAGCCCGGCAATCGGGTGTGGATTGCTGCCATATGCGGCTGCGTATCGGGCCGCGAAATTCCGGTTCAGTTGCGGGTCGGGCAGGGCGAACCAGCCATTTTGAAGCCCCGGTAGCGTCAGCGCAGACGCCGGCACGTCCCAGCGCTGCAGCCCGATATACTGGACCGTTTTCGGATCAACCCCGTTTTCCGGCAGAAGCTGGGCCAGAAAGGGCAGGGCCCCCGAGGTTCCGGAGGTCAGAAAAATGGCCTCCGCACCGCTTGAGCGCACCTCTCTGGAAATGTCGCGCACCGCGTTGATCACGCCCTGCTGTGACAATTCGAACCCGGTAATTCCGGCCAGGGTGCCACCGCTGAGCGAGATTGCGCGCGTGATGGCATCGCGACCGGCGATTTCCGCAGCGTCCTGACCGTGAATGATCATGATGCGGTCCTTGCCGCGCCCGACCGAAAAGCGCACCAGGCGATTTGCCGTATTCTGGAACGTCGGTCCGAGTATGAATACATTGCCGCCGGCGATGGCCGGATTGTTGGAAAACGAAAGGACATTGACGTTTCGCGATACGACCGCGTTGCCCACGGCGGCGGCATTCTGGGCAAATACCGGGCCAAGAATGATCTTGGCACCTTCCTGAACGGCCTGGCGGGCCATTTGACTGGCTACTTCAGGGTTGCCCGCTGTATTGTAGACCCGAAGATCGATCGTCACCCCGTCCAGGTCGGCAATGGCCAGCCTGGCGGCATTGGCCAGACTTGCCGCGATTATGTCGTCGCCGGCATTTCCCGAGCCGCCGGGCACAAGCAGGGCCACGGGGATCGGTTTGCTCGGGTTGATGGATGGACCATTGCCCATGGCGACCGGTTCGCACGCGGCCAGCAACAGGGCAAGCAAGACGAAGCCGAGTTGCAACAAGGCCCTTCGGCCGATACCAAACGCAAAATACATGAGAGCGATCCTCGCTTTCTGAAACAGGCAACAGACGACGCGCGAACTTTAAGCAATCGGTCAGCCATAGTAAACGTCACAATCCGGAAGAGCGGACATGAGCGAAAGATCTGAGGAAACCCCGCCATTGGAAGGTGGACTGTATTTCGTGGCCACACCGATTGGCAACGCGCGTGACATCACGTTGCGCGGGCTGGATATTCTGCGCGGGGCCGATGCCATCGCGGCCGAGGATACGCGCACTGCACGCAAGTTGATGGAAATTCATGGAATCCCGCTCGGCGCGCGCCCCTTGATTGCCTATCACGATCACAACGGGCCGTCTGTCCGCCCGCGATTGCTGAGCCTGCTGGCAGACGGGCTTTCGGTGGCATATGTTTCAGAAGCCGGCAGCCCCCTGGTGGCCGACCCCGGGTTCACGCTTGCACGCGCGGCCATCGCCGACGGGGTTGCGGTGCGCAGCGCGCCGGGGCCATCGGCTGTCATTGCCGCGCTCACCGTGTCCGGGCTTGCTTCGGACAGGTTCCTGTTTTCCGGCTTTCTGCCTTCGACCGGGGCTGCCCGGAAAAAAACCCTGTCCGAGCTTGGAAATGTTCCGGCGACGCTGGTATTTTTCGAAAGTGCCAAGCGCATTCATAAATCCTTAGCCGATATGCGCGAAACTCTGGGTGCCGGGCGACAGATCGCGATTTGCCGGGAACTGACCAAGAAGTTCGAAGAAGTGTTGCGCGGCAGTGTTGATGAGTTGTGTCAGAAATTGGCGGATCGCACCCTGAAAGGGGAAATCGTGGTGGTTGTGGACCGTGACAGGGGGTCTGCCAGCACAACCGACATGAAGAATGCGTTGGAGGAGGCCTTGAAGAGCCATTCTTTGAAAGATGCCGTGGCCGTGGTCTCGGCCGAGTTGGACTTGCCGCGCCGGCAGGTCTATCAGGCGGCATTGGCCATGGGCAGGCAGAATTGAGCGGCGCGATTTCCTACCATGCCGGGCTGGCGGCTGAGCGGCTTGTGGCAAGCCACTACGAACGGTCGGGCCATGTGCTGAAAAACAGGCGATGGCGCGGGCGCGGCGGCGAAATTGATCTGGTTTTTGGCGGCGGACAGGGGTTCGTGTTCGTGGAAGTCAAGAAATCCGGGGATTTTGCCACGGCGGCCGAAAGGCTCTCGGGCCGGCAATTGCAGCGGATATTCCTGGCCGCACAAGAATATCTGGGGCGGTCGGGTCAGGGGCTGGATGCGCCGGGGCGAATTGACGTGGCGCTTGTCAATGGCGTCGGTGCGATAAAGATCATTGAAAATGTCATGGCCCATTGAACCCGGCAATCGGCTGGGTCATGCTGGAAGGGTATAACAACCGGCGGGGATGATATG
>JALSJL010000222.1 GCA_026989405.1 Marinosulfonomonas sp.
AGGTGATCCCGGCGTGCGGCCGTAAACAACAGCAACTCGGTTTCGGCCGACCACCGGTCGGGGCTGCCTTCGAGAACCAGGGCGCGGATTTCCTCGGCCCCGGTCGAGCCACCCGGTTCTCGGGTCAGCACAACCGATTGCCCGGCAGTGGTCAGGCGGTCGGCAAGCAGCCGGGCCTGTGTGGACTTGCCAGAACCGTCAATGCCCTCAAATGTGATGAACAGCCCGGCAGCCATCAGTTAAGGCCCAGCCCCCCTGGGAAATACCGCGCATACAACACGTTGATCGCCGTGCGGACGCGCGGCAGAAAGCCACCGCGGGCAATGTCGCGGTCCGACACCAGCGGGATCCGGACTTCGGGCAGGTCGCGCAGGCTGACAACCATTTCGGCCACTTCCTGGCCTTTCTTGATCGGCGCTTCGATGGGGGTGCGAAAAATGACCTCGGCATTCAGCGCGTCGCGCTCAAGGGCGGGCAGCAACAGCGATACGTCTTCGGCCGGAACAAGGCCGATCTCTTCCTGATCGCCCATCCAGACCTTTGCGCGGGCAACTTCCGCACCGCTGCGAAGCACCGTTTTCTGGATGAACTGCCGGAATGCCCAGTTTACCAGCCGCTCGGATTCTTCGGCGCGCTCGCGTTCGGAATTGAGGCCCGAAATCACGAATACGATCCGGCGATTGCCCTGCACGGCCGATCCGACCAGGCCGTAGCCGGCCTCGCTTGTGTGGCCGGTCTTCAGCCCGTCCGCACCGATGCCGAGGCTTAGCAGCGGGTTGCGATTGAAGCGGTTGTCCGGCGTGCGGCCGTCGAAGGCAAATTCCTTCTGAGAGAAGTATCCGTAATACTCCGGGAAGACCTTGATAAGCCTTTCGGCCAGAATGCCCAGATCGCGCATGCTCATGCGTTGGTTGGGGTCTGGCCAGCCGCTTGAGTTGGCAAATGTCGAATTGTTCATGCCCAGGTCACGGGCGCGCGCGTTCATCAGGCGGGCAAATGCCGGCTCACTTCCGGCCAGGCCTTCGGCCACCACGACGCAAGCGTCGTTTCCGGACAGGACGATGATGCCCTGGATCAGCTCTTCAACCGTGGGCCGGTCCGCCTCGTTGAGAAACATGGAGGACCCCCCCATGTTCTTGGCCCGGGTCGACACCGCAAATCTGGTATCGAGCGAAACCCGCCCGTCCTGCAAGGCTTCGAACAGCATGTTCAGCGTCATGAGCTTGGACATGGATGCCGGCGGCAACGGAATGTCGGCGTCTTTTTCCATCAGGACGGTGTTGGTATTCAGATCGACCAGATAAGCCGCACGCGCGCTGGTTTCATAGGCCGCCACCGGTGGAACGCTGCATGCCAGCAAGGCCGCACAAAATGCCAGGATCTGTAGGACGGGACGCTTCATGTGTCAGATAGCCTCGTATCTTCAGTTGGTTACAGGGTAGGCGTCGGCAAACCCCAGGCCGGCGACCTTGGTCAGGAGTGCCTTGCGATCGGCTGCGTTTGAAACCGGGCCAACCACCACGCGCCAGTAGGTCTTGCCGTTCGAGTTGAACTCCTTGATGGTCGGAACCACGCCCGAATTCCGCAACAGGTTGGCCGTGTTGTCGGCGTTGTCCTTGACCGAAAAGATTCCGATCTGGATGAACGGCTTTGCAAGATTTCCGGCCGGTTTGGGCGCGGGTCTGGGCTCCGGGGCGCTGGATTGTGCGGCACCTTCGCCGCCGTCGGCTGTCGCCGCCTCAATGGCCGATGCCGCAATTTGCGCCACATCCCCCAGCGGCTCTTCGGCAATCTGCTCGGCGGGCTCCAGCGTATCAACCGCGGGTTCCGTCACCGGTGGCTCGACGGGAACCTCGACCCGGCGCAAAACGGTTACATTCAGCGTCGCCGGGGCGCCGGCAAGCATCCCCAGTTCTGCGGCCGCATCCGACGACACCTGAAATTTGGGGCCGGGGTTTTCGCGCTCACGGCGAAACAGGGCGCCGATGATGAATTTTCCGTTATCTTCGTTGCGGATGATGGCGCGTTCCGGGTCGACCACGTCCGGATGGGCCACCCAGACGCCGCCAAGCGAAGGCCGCCCGTCCCACAGGCCACTTTCGGTTTTCTGGAATACTTCCGGTGCCTCGACATCTTTTTCAATTGTCGTTGTCGCGTTGAGAGGCGCTGCCCGGGTTTCATCGTCGGAGCTTTGCGCCCGTGAAAACAAGGGTTTGTCAAACAATTTGAATTCCTTGCCTTCTTCGCATCCGGTCAGCAGGACCAAACCCGCCACAATCAGGGCCGCTCGCCCCGCGCCTGCACTGTTCATGTCGTGCCCCTTTCCTGCGCGGCTGACAGCCACGCCATTTGCCCGATGTTGTCGCACTGTGATGTGCGATTATTGGCGCATACTACTCACAGCGCAAAGACATGGAAAGAGTCCAGAATGCGTTCGGCGGGATTTGGCTTCGCAATTGAGGTCTTTCAGAATCGCATATTCGGCGCTAAGCCTCGCGCTCGGCCGGAGGAGTGGCAGAGTGGTCGAATGCGGCGGTCTTGAAAACCGTTGAGGGTGAAAGCCCTCCGGGGGTTCGAATCCCTCCTCCTCCGCCACCGTCCCCATTGCGAAACTCGATATTCCCCCGGCAGGCGCCGGAAATTCCCCTGTTTTCAACGGGGTTTGCGGGATGGGTGCGAACCTCTGAGACGGGCTGCACCCCCGGTTTCGGTCTCTGAACCGCCCCCCGTCTCTGGTCGAGCGAACCTCGAGAAATTCGGTTCGGTATGATTTTTCACCTTTTTTTCAAT
>JALSJL010000223.1 GCA_026989405.1 Marinosulfonomonas sp.
GTCTGACCCCGGGCGATGACACTGGCGTGGCCGGCGTGCCGATCACGCTGACGGGCACCTCGTTCGACGGCAGGCCGGTGAGCCTCACGGTCAATACCGATGCGAACGGCGATTTCCTGTTCCCCTTCATTCCGCAGGGCACCTATACGGTGACACGCGGCGCCGTGGGCGAAGCGTGGCTTTCCGATGGCTCCCAGACGGCCGCAGGCAGCGAGGGCGGCAACGTCGCCTCGGCAACCGTGATCGACACGATCAGCGTGCCGGCAAACACGGCCGCCGTGGACTACCTGTTCCCGCTGATCCCCCAGGCCCGCGTGGGCATCGCCAAGCAGGTGAACGGGACGGTTACGACCAACCCGGACGGCTCGTTCAACGTGCCCTTCCGCCTGCTGGTCGAGAACTTCAGCCTCGAGCCGCTGACCAACATGGCGGTGACCGATCCGCTGACCGGCGCGCTGCCGCTGTTTGGCAGTTACCAGGCGCTTGGCACCCCGGCGACCGACCCGATGCCACTGGGCAGCTACACCGTTCTGGCCGCGCCTTCGGGCAGCTGTGGCGGCGCCAATGCGGGGTTCAACGGAGCCGGCGATATCTCTGTGGCCAGCGGTTTCACCCTGGCGGCGGGCGGCACCTGCACGCTTGATTTCAGCCTGCGTGTGCAGCCCAACACGCCAGCCGACGCGTTCGAGAACCAGGCCACGGTGGTCGGCGACGGCCAGATTTCCGGCCAGACCCCCGCCACCAACCCCGAGCTGACCGACCTTTCAGATGACGGCGCCAACCCCGACCCGAACGGCAACGGCACCGCGCGGGATGCCGGCGAAGACGATCCGACCCCGGTCGGCGCTTCGGTCGGCCCGGCGATTGCCTTGGTGAAGACCTCTGACATTTCGGCCCTGTCGTCTCCGCCGCTGGCTGGCGAGACGATCAGCTACAGCTTTGCGATCACCAACACCGGCAACGTGACCCTGTCCGGCGTGACGCTGAGCGACACGCTGCCGGGCATCGTGATCAGCGGCGGGCCAATCGCTTCGCTGGCGCCGGGCGCGACCGACACAACCACCTTCACCGCGACCTATGCCCTGACGCAGGCGGATGTCGACGCGGGCCAGGTGACCAACCAGGCCACGACAACCGGCACGGACCCGTTTGGAACTCCGGTCAGTGACCTTTCGGGCACGACAAACGCCGATGACATTCCGCTGGTGACACCCCTGGTGGTCACACCGGCGATTGCGCTGGTGAAATCCGCCGACACCAGCGCCCTGCAGTCCCCGCCCCAGGCTGGAGACGTGATCAGCTACAGCTTTGCGATCACCAACACCGGCAACGTGACCCTGTCCGGCGTGACGCTGAGCGACACGCTGCCGGGCATCGTGATCAGCGGCGGGCCAATCGCTTCGCTGGCGCCGGGCGCGACCGACACCACCACCTACACGGCGACCTACAGCCTGACCCAGGCCGATGTGGATGCCGGCCAGGTGACCAACCAGGCCACGGCCACCGGCACCCCGCCCTCGGGCCCGCCTGTCAGCGATCTTTCCGGCACCACGACCGGCGATGACGACCCGACGGTAACGCCGCTGGCCAATTCTCCGGCCATCGCGCTGGTCAAGACAGCCGACACTTCGGCCCTGTCGACGCCGGGGCAGGTGGGTGAAATCATCACCTACAATTTCGCCATCACCAACACTGGCAACGTGACCTTGACGGGCGTGACGCTGAGCGACACGCTGCCCGGTATCGTGATTTCCGGCGGCCCGATCCCGAGCCTTGCGCCGGGGGCCACCGACAGCACCACCTACACGGCGACCTATGCACTGACGGCAAGCGATGTCGCGCTTCGGCGGGTGACCAACCAGGCCACGACAACCGGCACCCCGCCCACGGGCCCCGATGTCAGTGACCTGTCAGGCACCTCGAACACCGATGACAACCCGACCGTGACGCAGGTTGGCCCGGCCACGGCCATTGCCGGGGTCAGCATGACCAAGACCACCCCGCGCGACATCGTGCGCCGCGGAGAGGTCGTGCCCTACACGATCACCGTCAGCAACGTGAACTCGTTCCCGATCTCGTCCGTGAACATTGTCGACACTCTGCCGCCGGGCTTTGTCTATGTGCCCGGCACCGCAACGATCGGCGGCGTTTCGACCCCGGTGACCGTCAGCGGGACAATCGTGACCTGGCCCAGTGTCACGATCGCGGGTTCCGGCGATACGACATTCACGCTGTCGGCCCGCATCCTTAACGGCGTGCGCGCCGGTGAGCATGTCAACCGCGTGCGCATGCTCGACGCCATCTCGGGCATCGACCTGACCGCCCCGGCCTCGGCCCGGGTCCGCATTCTGCCCGAGGGCATTTTCGATTGCGGCGAGGTTGTCGGCAAAGTGTTCAATGACCGCAACGGCAACGGCTATCAGGATCCGGCCGAGGCGGCCCGACGCTCGGGCGCGATCACCGACCAGACGTATTACGGCGGCAAGGGCAAGGCCGAAAAGGCCCCCGAGCCGACCGTCGAAGAGGGCATCCCCGGCGTCCGGCTGGTGACGGTCGACGGCCTTGTGATCACCACCGACGAACATGGCCGCTTCAGCGTTCCCTGCGCCATGTTGCCGGCGGATCGCGGCACAAACTTCCTGCTCAAGCTGGACACGCGCTCTTTGCCATCGGGCTTCCGCGTTACCACGGAAAACCCGCGCGTGGCGCGCCTGACGCCGGGCATGATGAGCGAGGTCAATTTCGGCGCGGCCATCAGCCGGGTCGTCCGTGTCGACCTGAATGATGCGGCCTTCCTGCCCGATGGCGGGATGAAGCCCGCCCTGGTTGCCGGCCTGCAACAGCTTGTCCGCGTGATCGCCGACAAGCCCGGCACCGTGCGGCTGGAGTATCACCTGCCTGCCGATGCCACCGCTCAGGATGCAAGGGCTGCCCGCAAGCGGATGAAGCTGGTCGAAAAGGAAATCAAGCGCGCGTGGCGCAGAACCGGCAAGGGTCAGTTGCTTGTCGAGCAGGTGCTCGCAAGAGCCGGAAACTGAGGATCAAACAGTCATGATTTTTGTTGTTGAAGAGAGCCGATTGAATCCCTCCTTTCGCCTGAGCATCGTGCAGAAGGTGGCCCTGGCAGTCTTGCTTGGCGCCGGACAGGCACAGGCCGGACCGCCCATCTGTGATCAGACCGCGCTTCCCATTCCGGCGGAATGCCAACGCTCGACCGCCGGTGGTGTCGTCCGTGTTCCGGCCGGCAACAACACCGAAACCCTGCGCGGCGGTGCCGGCAACGGTTTTGACAGCGCCGGGTTCTCGATTTCGGTGGATGGCCAGACCGTCGCCGGGACGGCACCGCCCTACAATCCCGACCGCTCCAGCGATATCGCCGCCGCCGACGCCGGTGTGGACATCCGCTATGACGGGTTGGACACGCGGCGCATGCTGAACGCCACGACAGACGACCTGCGCACCGCTTACCGGGCCGGCGAACCGGTGCGGTTCCGCACGTCATCCAACTATCCGGCCTTCATCGAGCGCGCCGAGATCAGGATCATCGACCTTGAAAAACGCGGCCGGCCGACGGTTGCCACGATCCCTGCGAGCAGCAATGGAACGGTGCCTTGGGTGATGCCGCAGGACGGATCGGGGCGGTTCGCCTATGTTCTCAGGGTCTACGATGCAAAGGGACGTTTTGATGAAACGACCCCGCTTGAGATCCGACGCACCGAAAAGGCCTTCGAAACCCATCGTCAGGTCGGCACGGTGGCGGTCGCCCCCGGCGAGGGCGAAGACCACACCGCAAGGCGCGGCATTCCTGTCAATGGCGGTCTGATCACGGCTTCTGGCGGCGGGGCCGTGCCCGGCGGCACCGTGAAAGTGATGGGCGAAAGCGTCCCGGTCGACGGCTCCGGGCGGTTCGTTGTCAGCCGCATTCTTCCGGCGGGCGACCATGTGGTCACGGTCGAAGCCGGCGGGCGGCGCATCGTGCGCGACATCAACATCCCGGCCTCGGAATGGTTCGGCACCGGCATCATCGACATCACCGCCGGCCTGCGCGAAGGCGGCTCCGGCAGTCTGGACAACAGCTATCTGGATGGTCGCATTGCCTTCTACCTGAAGGGCAAGACGCGCGGTGGCTTCACCATCACCGGCTCGCTCGACACCGGCGACGGCCCGATCGAAGACATCTTTTCACGCCTCAACGACAAGGACCCGCGCCGGGTGCTTGAGCGTCTGCGCGAGGATGGCACCGAACTGTATCCGACCTACGGCGACGACAGCACCTTTTTTGACGACACCCCAACGGCCGGGCGCATCTACCTGCGCGCCGAAAGCGATACGCTGCGCCTGACCTGGGGTGACTTCAAGGCCGGAATGACCGGCGCCAGCCTGTTGCAGAACACCCGCGACCTGTATGGCGCCGAGCTGCGCTATCGGTCGCGCAACACCACGGATCAGGGCGAGCCGCGGTTTTCGGCGGTGGCCTATGCCGCCTCGCCCGATACGCTGTCGCAACGCGATATCCTGCGCGGAACCGGCGGGTCGGTCTATTTTCTGACCCGTCAGGACATCACCTCAGGCTCCACGGTGCTGAGCGTGCAGACCGTTGACCGCGACACCGGCCGGGTGGTCTCCAGCCGCACGCTTTCGCCGGGGCTCGATTACACGATCGACCATATTCAGGGTCTTGTGATGCTGACCAGCCCGCTGGAATCGGGGGCGGCCGATGACGGGCTGATCTCGGATGGCGGCTCGGAGTATGACGTCAATCTCGTCGCGCAATACGAATACACCCCGAACGGCTCGACCCCGGACGATCTGGCCCTGGGTGGTCGCATCGAGGCATGGGCCGGCAACCGTTTGCGCTTTGGCGCCACCGTGATGCGCGAAAACGTATCGGGGGCCGACCAGGACATGCAGGGGGCCGATCTGCGCTATCAACTGAGCGACAGCAGCTATGCAGAGGTCGAATATGCCCGAACCGCGGGCCCCGGCTTTGCCCGGTCCTCGTCAACCGACGGCGGGCTGACCATCGTTTCATCGACCGGGCTGGCGACAGCCGGGGCAGGGGCGCTGCGCTTTGACAGCCACTTCGACCTGCGTGACCTCGGGTTGCAACGCGATGGTTTCGTGGAGCTCTACCATGAACGCAAGCAAGCGGGGTTCTCGACGCTTTCCGAAGATGTAACCGCCGACCAGACCCTTTCCGGCGGCGCGTTCGAGGTCGCGGTGAACTCGCGCCTGACCTTTGCCGGAGACGTCGAACGGTTCACACAGGCCGGGGGCAACAGTCGCGATGAGGCCGAATTGCGGCTGGGCTACGAGCTGTCCGAACGCTGGACGATCGAGGGCGGGCTTGCCTTTGTCGACAAGATCACCCTCGGCGATCCGTCGCAAACCGGCCAGCGCACCGACGCCGCGGTCCGGGTTTCGCATCGGCGCTCGGACGACCTGGAACTTTACGCCTTTGGCCAGGGCACGCTCAGCGCGCGCGGCACCATCGCACGCAATGACCGCCTTGGGGCGGGCCTTGATGCACAGCTCAGTGAAAAGCTGCGGCTGGAGGCCGAGGCATCGGGCGGCACGGCCGGACCCGGCGGCGCGCTGCGGCTGAGCTATGCACCAACCGCCGACAGCGAGCTGTATCTGGGCTACACCCTGGACCCGACCCGCGCCGGCGCCGGCGGGCCGCTGCGTGATCGGGGCCGGGTTGTGCTTGGTGGCAGTTACCGGGCCTCCGAACGGGTCATGGCCTACAGTGAAATGGTCCTTGACCAGCCCGGCAACCAGACGTCGCTTTCACGCATATTCGGCGTGAACTACACGCCCACCTCGGCCTGGACGCTTGGTGCATCCGTCGAGTTGGGCGAAGTGCGCGACGCCACCAGCGGCGATTTCGACCGGCTGGCCCTGTCGCTTGGCGCGGCCTATGCCCGCGATGAAGACCTGAGCTGGCGCACACGTCTGGAATACCGCAACGAAGACGGCGTGGGCACGACGCGCGACCGTGACACCTGGGCGTTGGCGGCCGGCTTTACGAACAAGGTAAACGACAACTGGCGCCTTCTGGGCAGCGTTGATGCGCTGATTTCCGACAGCGCCGAAGGGGACTTCCGCAACGGCGAATATGTCCGCGCCTCGGTCGGTTATGCCTATCGCCCAGTGGACAACGAGAAACTGAACCTGCTGTTCCGCTACACGCATCTGCGCGACCTGCCCGGCGAGGATCAGGTCGGGGCGGACGGAACGATGAACCAGCCGCTTCAGGTCAGCAACATCGTGTCGGTAAACGGCAGCTATGACCTGTCGCCGAAACTGACCTTCGGCGCCAAGCTGGGCTATCGCCAGTCAAGCATCGCAGCGCGCGGCACGACCGCCTTTACCGACAATACGGCAACCCTGGCCGCCGTTCGTCTGGACTGGCATGTGACCCACAAGTGGGACATCATGGGCGAAGGCCGCGCCTTGTTCACCGCCGAAAGCGATACCACCGAACTTGGCGCCGTGCTGAGCGTCTACCGCCACCTGAACGCCAATGTGAAACTGGGCGTGGGTGTGGAATGGGGGTCGGTTTCAGACAATCTGGCCAACATCAACTACGAAAGCCGCGGCCTCTTTCTGAACCTGGTCAACAAGTTCTGAGCACCCCACCGCCCGGGCCGCACCCGATGCGCAGCGCCCGGGCTGGCGGGCAAACACAGGCCCCGACCGTCTGCGACCCGGCGGGCCTTTCCCCCGGTCCTGCCCTGCAAATTCGCGGGTCGGGCCTGTTTGCCCGCGGCCGCGATAAAGACCCTGATCGCCGCCAGAAACGTCCTGCCAGGATCGAAGTTCCCATTTGCGGGGCGGATGGGGTTTGCCTTGAACAGCCTCAGCCAGGCCGGCCTCATGAGGTTGGACCCGTCCTTGTCCACAGACGTCGGCAAACAGGTCGATCTTGAAAACTCCTTGCACGTCCGGCTTTGGGTTTCAGCAACAGGAATGCAAACGCCCCGCCCAGGCTGGCGACAAGCGCGCAGGTCAGAAACAGAACCGTGAAGCTGTCCAGCGTCCCGGTAACCGGAGCGAGCCTGTTGCCGTAGCGGTCCGACACGGCCCCTGCACCGATCAGGAAAACGGTAAAGGCCAGACCATAACTGTTCATGATCCAGATTGATGTCGCGACCCCCAAAGACAGTTCTTTACTGATGATCGGCAGCGCCAGAGACACAGCCGTTCCATCGAACGTCGCCATAAGTCCCATGATGGTCGCTGGCCAATATTGAAGCAGGTTCATGCGCTTGAACCGGCGCAATACAGCGGCAGCTGTCCAGGCTCACCCTGCAATGCCGATCGCCTCCGGCAGGCCCGGGAAACGACACGATGGCGGATTGATGCGCTCGTGGTTGAACGGCCCATCCGAAACCCGCCAGAACATCCTGGTCTCGACAATACCGCGCTCTGCGTATGCGGGGATCATGGCGCTGCCCAGGTCGAACCCGGCGGTCCGATCCTGGGTGTTTTCAATAGAACCTTCAACTCCGCCGAATCGTGAAATCCGAGACAGCGCCGAAAGATCGGGTTTCCAGGTCAGTTGCCGCCATGCCACAGGTATCACGTTGACTGCCGACCACGCTCTCTCGATCTGATACCCGCAAATGGGGGGAATGCGAGTATCGGGTGAAAAATCATGTTCGCCAAGGCAGCATGAAGCCGGCTGACAATCAATGATTTCAAGCGGATAAGAGTAACCATGTTCGGAAGAAATGGTGCCCAGGAGAGGACTCGAACCTCCACGTCCATACGGACACTAGCACCTGAAGCTAGCGCGTCTACCAATTCCGCCACCTGGGCAGGTGTCGTGAAGCCGCGAAATAATGCGCGCCCGCACGACTGTCAACGGGAATCGACAGCGTTGGCTTGCTGATTTTCGCCGGCGGCAGGCGCGTGGCAACGGCAGGCTTTGGCCCGCGCGGGCTCAATCGGGCAGACAGACCCGGAACAGCCCGGGCAGGCGTGGCGCAGCAATGGCCCAAAAGGCTTGCATTTGCCGGTTCTGGCGGTCTGGTCGGGCCGCTGCGAGGCAAAAGATCGGCGCCACAATCAACCTTGTGCCGCACCGGGTGCGCTTGTAAATGTGAAACAACAAGAACCAACCGGGATATGCACCATGTCAAAGCTTGCCACGGTCTACGGCGGATCAGGGTTTCTGGGCCGCTACGTCACGCAACGCCTTGCGCATGACGGCTGGCGTGTCCGTGTTGCCGTGCGCCGCCCCAACGAAGCGCTGTTCGTGCAGACATATGGTGCCGTCGGCCAGGTCGAGCCGGTGCAGTGCAACATCCGCGACGATGCATCGGTCCGCGCCGTCATGCAAAGTGCGGACGCGGTCATCAACTGTGTCGGCATCCTGGAAGAGCGCGGCAAGAACAGCTTTGAGGCGATACACCATCACGGCGCCGAACGCGTGGCACGGATTGCCCGCGAAGAAGGTGTTTCGCGCCTGGTGCATGTTTCAGCCATCGGG
Source organism: Marinosulfonomonas sp. (assembly GCA_026989405.1). Lineage (GTDB taxonomy): Bacteria > Pseudomonadota > Alphaproteobacteria > Rhodobacterales > Rhodobacteraceae > JAJRUE01. The sequence continues at coordinate 8,498 of JALSJL010000223.1, forward strand.
GCCGATGCCGCCGCCGAAAGCAGATATGCCCGCACCAAGGGGCTGGGCGAAGCCGCCGTGCGCGATCAGTTCGCATCGGCCGTGATCCTGCGCCCGTCGGTGATGTTCGGCCCTGAAGACCGGTTCTTCAACCGTTTCGCCAGAATGGCCACGCACACCCCGGTGCTGGGCCTCGTAGGGGCACAAACGCGGATGCAGCCGGTCTATGTCGATGACGTGGCCGCCGCCGCAATGAAGGCCGTTGACGGCCACGCGCGCGATGATCTGTATGAGCTCGGCGGGCCGGCCGTGCACAGCCTGCGCGAGCTTGTCAGGATCATGCTCAGGGTCATCGAACGCCGCCGCCTTGTCATGAACCTGCCGTTCTGGGTTGGCGGCTTCATTGGCGGTGCGCTTGACATCCTGCAGGCGGTGTCATTCGGCCTGTTCACGAACACCATCCTGACGCGCGATCAGGTCAGGTTGCTGCGCCATGACAATGTCGTGTCCGAGGGCGTGCCGGCGCTGGCTGATCTGGGGATCGAGCCCGTCGCCGTGGAAGCCGTCTTGCCGGACTACCTGTGGGTGTTTCGACCGTCCGGCCAGTTCGCCGCGATCAGAGAGTCGCTCAGGCGGCTCCGGGCCTGAGCAGGGTCGGCTCAGGCCGGCAGGCAGGACGGGCCGAGCGGCTCGAAGCTCTTGTAGGTCAGGATGAATTCCTTGTGGCCAAGCGCCTCCGAGCGCGTCGGCTCACCGCCGGCAACCCGCAAGGTCAGGTCGTGAATTTCGCGCCCCACCTCGTCAAGCGTGGCCTCACCTGTCAGGATGCGCCCGGCATTGATGTCCATGTCATCGCTGAGGCGTTCATACATTTTCGGGTTGGCGGCAATCTTGATCACCGGCGCCAGCGCAGAGCCGACGACCGAACCGCGCCCGGTGACAAACAGCGTCAGATGCGCGCCCGAGGCCATCATCTCGACGATCTCGGCATTGTCGGCGATATTGGGAAAGCCAAAGCGCACTTCGCCGTCAGGCACGACATCCATCAGGTATAGCCCGCCCCGGGGCGGGATGTCGCCCGGCTTGATCAACCCGCTGATCGGCGAAGCGCCCGACTTGGCATAGGCGCCCATGGACTTTTCCTCAATCGTCGTCAGCCCGCCGGTGGCGTTGCCAGCCGCAAAGCTGCCGTAGCCGAGCGTTGCATAGTAGCGCGCGGCCTTGGCGACGGATGCGCGCAGTTCATCGCCCAGTGCAGGGGTGGCAGCGCGTGCGGCCATGATATCTTCGCAGCCGATCAACTCGCCGGTTTCTTCGAAGATGCAGGCAGCACCTTCGCTGACCAGCGTGTCAAAGGCACGCCCCACGGCGGGGTTTCCCGACAGGCCGCTGGTGCCGTCCGAGCCGCCGCAGATCGTGCCGACGACCAGTTCCGAGATCTCCATCGGCACGCGTTCTGCGCCGGCCAGTTCGCGGGCGCGTTCTTCCACCCATTTGCGGCCCGCCTCAATGGTGGCCCGCGTGCCGCCTTGGTGCTGGATCACCAGGGTTTCGACCGGGCGGCCGCTGGCTGCGATGGTCTGTTCCAGCGCGAAACGATCAAAGCTTTCGCACCCCAGCGACACAAGCAGCACAGCGCCCACATTGGGGTGGGTGCCCAGTTGCTGCATGATGCGCTGTGCGTAGTCGTTCGGAAAACAGCCGGGAAAGCCGATCAGGTGGGCGCTGTCGTCAAACGGCGTGGCAATGGCGCGCGCAACGTGGTGGGCGCACTCGACCAGGTATGCCACCGCCACCAGGTTACGGATGCCCTTGCGCCCGTCGCTGCGCGGATATCCGGCAAGCGCCGTCATCGGCTGGCCTCCTGGTTGCCGGCCAGGGCATAGGTCGCGGTATAGTCGCTTTTCAGGTTGTCCAGATGGACATGTTCGCCGATCGCGATATCGCGGGTGGCAGAGCCGATGGGGGCACCGTATTTGAGAACCTTTTCACCCTTGCCGATCGGGCGGCATGCCAGCTTGTGGCCCATGGCAATACCGCGCTCAAGCGTGATGCGATGGCCCGCGACCCGCAGGGTTTCGCCGCCCGCAATATCCTGACGCAGCACAAGGACATTGTCGGCCGGATCAAGCAGGATAAGTCGCGGATCGGTGTTTCGGGTGACGTCGGTCATGTCATCTCCTGTTCCGGGGCGCGCTCAGCTGCCTTGCATCAGGGCGCGCACTTCTTCGAGGTCGGGCATCGAGGGGGCAGTGCCCGGTCGTGTGACCGAAATGCCCGCCGCCGCACACCCAAAGCGCACCGCATCAAGCGGGGCGTCGCCACGGGCAAGGCTTGCGGCGAACGCACCGTTGAAGGCGTCTCCAGCGCCGGTTGTTTCGACCACCGGGCCGGCATTCACGGCGGGGATATGTTCGGTCGTCGTGCCGTCGTGATAGAGCACGCCGTTTTCTCCAAGCGTGATCAGTGCCGCACCGGCGCCCTGATCCAGCAGGGCCTGCGCCGCGCGCTGCGCGTCTTCGACCGAGACCACGGCAATGCCGGTCAGCCCCTCGGCCTCGGTTTCATTCGGGGTCACGTAGTCGCACAGCGCCAGCATGCCTTCGGGCAACTCGGCAGCCGGGGCCGGGTTGAGAATGGTGGTGACGCCGCCTTGCCGCGCCGTCGTCAAGCCGTGAATGGCGGCTTCCATCGGTTGTTCCAACTGGGTCATGAAGACACTGGCGCCCTGAAACAAGGCTGCATTGCGGTCAATGTCGCCAGGTCCGATATCACCCGCCACGCCGGGGCAGATGATGATCGCGTTGTCGCCCGTGGCCTCGTCGATGAAGATGTAGGCCGCCCCCGTGAACCCGTCGTCATGCCGGGTGACTTCAGCAACCACGCCCGCCGCGCCCCAGGTCTCCAGCGCCATGTCGGCAAACGGGTCGCACCCCAGCCGGGTGATCATGTGCACATCGCCCCCGGCCCGCGCCGCCGCCACCGCCTGATTGGAGCCCTTGCCGCCGGGACCGAGACGAAATTCGGACCCCAGGATGGTCTCGCCCATGCGGGGCTGTCGCGCCGCGCGATACGCGGTGTCGGCGACGAATACCCCCAGGATGATGATGCGCCCGGTCATGGCCTAGTCCTCCGGTCCGATCACGCCCTTGCGCAGCATGAAACAGCCGTAGAACCGACGCTCGCCGGTCTGGATGACGGCATAGGCCGCGCGGGCCCGATCATAGAACGCAAAGCGCTCGACCGGGACAATCGTGCGCTCGCGACCCTCGGACCGGTTGATCACCGCCTGCACTTCGGCCTGCACCGCGGGAATTTCATCCGGGGCATCGACGACCTCCATGCGGGCGGCGAAATCATCCACGAACGTATCCAGCGGCATGACCGACAGGATCGCCTCGACCGCTTCGGCAGCCGTAAGGTTGTCCATGCGCAAAAGATCGCCCAGCACGGTTTCCTGCGCCACGGAATGCGCCGGAAAATTGGTGTCCGATATGACCAGCACATCGCCGTGCCCCATCGCCCGCAGGGCATAAAGAACGTCTGCATTGAGTCTGGGGTCAATTCCCTTCAGCATGATTGTCTCCTGTTTGTTCGGGCACTTCATCCGGCCTGGCCAGCCGTTGGCCGCTGTCTGCATCAAACAGATGCACCGAACCGGGCGCCGGGGCCAGCATGATGTTCTGACCGGCTTCGAAATTGTGGCGCTCACGGAACACCGACGTGACCTCCTGATCGCCCAAGCGCGCAACCACATGGGTTTCCGAACCCGTCGGCTCGACCACTGCCACGCGCAGCGGCAGACCCGTGTCACCGAGCACGAGGTTTTCCGGTCGGATGCCAAGGGTCACGGGCTGGCCTTCGGCAAGATCGACGGCGCGGGGCAGGGGCAGGAAAGCCTCGCCGATCTCGACACCCGCCGTGTCGCCGTGGCGGATCCTGCCTTTGAAAAAGTTCATCGAGGGCGAGCCGATGAAGCTGGCAACGAAGGTATTGACGGGCGTATCATACAACTCGAGCGGGGTGCCGACCTGTTCGATATGCCCGTCCTGCATGACGACGATCTTGTCGGCCATGGTCATGGCTTCGATCTGGTCGTGGGTCACATAGACGGTGGTGGTGCCGAGCCGTTGATGCAATTCGCGGATTTCGGCGCGCATCTGAACCCGCAGCTTGGCGTCAAGGTTCGACAGCGGCTCATCGAACAGGAAGACCTGCGGGTCGCGCACGATGGCGCGTCCCATGGCGACGCGCTGGCGCTGACCGCCCGACAAGGACCGAGGGAAGCGGCCAAGGTAGGGGGTCAGGCCAAGAATTTCGGCGGCCCGGGCGACGCGTTCTTCGATCTCGGCCCTGTCCATCTTGCGCATGCGCAGGCTGAAGGCCATGTTCGCCGCCACCGTCTTGTGCGGGTAGAGCGCATAGTTCTGAAACACCATCGCGATATCGCGTTCCGACGGCGGAAGGTTGTTGACAAGCCTGTCGCCAATGCGGATGGCGCCGGCCGTGACTTCTTCGAGGCCGGCGATCATTCTCAGCAGGGTTGACTTGCCGCAGCCGGACGGGCCGACGAGAACCACGAACTGCCCGTCGGCAATGTCGATGTCGAGGCCATGGATAACCTCTACCGCCCCGTAATTCTTGCGCAAACCGCGTATCGTGACTTCTGCCATGTGCCCCTGTTCCCTGAACGTGTCAGCCTAGACTTAGCCGAGCCGCAAAGCCCTGTCCAGAAACTAGTCATGCTAACATGTTAGCATCTTGACTCATGTGGGCATTGCGGGGAAACTCGCATCGAAGTCCGAACATCGCGGTGCCAGGTTGCGTTGCGGTGAGGGGGTGGCAAGGGTTCGACGGCCGGGGGTTCCCGGCCCGTATTCTGCCTGTCCCCGAAATTCGGGCGCGACAAGGGAGGACTGAAAATGAAAGAACATATCTACAGACACTTGATGCGGGCCCGGATGAGCCGGCGGCAGATGCTGCAGGGCGCGGCGGCCACCGGGGCACTGGCGGCCGGCAGCGCTGCCACCGGGGTTGGCCTGCGTCCGGCCCTTGCGGCGGCGCATGGCGATGTCCGCGCCGAGATCCTGAAAATTCCGGGCGTGGGCCAGGGCTCACCCACGGATGCCGATTGGCAGAAGGTCGGCGAACTGACGCTTGGGCCAACGCGGGAGACCGTGCAGGAGGGTGAGTTTGAAGGCGTCGAGCTGACCTTCATGGGGCTGAACAACCAGAACCTTCACAACTTCCTGTTCCGCGGCTTCCTGAAGCCCTGGGAAAAATACACCGGCGCCAGGATCAACTGGATCGACCTCGCGCAGGCCGACTACAACGCCCGCCTGCAACAGTCGATTGCCACCGGCACCGTCGATTTCGACATCATCGAGATGGGCGCGCCGTTCGAAGGTGACGTGTTGGGCCGCGGCATGGCCAGCGAGATGCCCGACTGGGTAAAAACCCTGATCGACATGGACGACTATGTGGATTACCTGAAAGAACCCGTGGGCACCTGGGATGGCAAGACCTACCGTGTGTCGATTGACGGCGACTGCCATACGTTCGCCTATCGCAAGGACTATTTCGGCGACGGGTCGGTCACCGGGCGCGATGTGCCGAAGACCTGGCAGGAAATCAACGAGATCACCAAATCGCTCAAGGGCAAGAAGGATCCGCTGACCGGGCTGGATGCCTATGGCTATCTCGATCCGCTCAAGGGCTGGGGTGGTTTCGGCTTCTACTTCCTGGAAAACCGGGCCGCGGCCTATGTGAAACACCCGGACGACCCGGCCTGGCTGTTCGACCCGGACACCATGAAACCGCGGGTCAACAACCCCGGCTGGGTGCAGGCGATACAGGACGTCTTCGACCTGATCGCCGCCGATGCCTATCCGGCCGACCAGATCAACGCCGATCCCGGCACCACGGCCTTCCAGCAGTTTCTGGCCGGCACCGGTTCCATGTTGATGTGGTGGGGCGATGTTGGCTCGAACGCGCGCACCTCGGACACTTCGGTGGTGGGCGATGTTGTCGGGTTCGGGATCAACCCGGCGTCGGAGCGGCGCTACAACGCGGCCACGGGCGCCTGGGAAGACGAAATGAACGAAGCGCCCAACATGGCGTATATCGGCTGGGGCGTCTATGTGATGGCCACGGTTGACGGCGATGACAAGAAGCACAAGGCCGCCTGGTCGGCGGCGGCCCATCTGGGTGGCAAGGACCTGTCGCTCTGGGCTTCGGCCTATCCGTCGGGCTTCCAGCCCTACCGCAATTCGCACTTCAACTACGATGAGTGGGAAGCTGCCGGCTATGACCGCGAGTTCGTGGCCGACTATCTTGGCTCGAACCTGGACAGCTACAACCACCCGAACGCTGCGATCGAGCCGCGCATACCGGGGATATTCCAGTATTACTCGGTCGCCGAGGACGAACTGGCCAAGGGCTATGCCGGGCAATACGGATCGGCCCAGGAAACGGCGGATGCCATCGCCGCAGCCTGGGAAAAGATCACCGACCAGATCGGGCGCGAAAGCCAGATCGCGCTCTACAAGGCGTCGTTGGGGATGTAGCGCCAACCGCACCGGCGGCCCGTTCGGGTCGCCGGTGTGGGCAGGCAACGGGGCAATGGGCTGATGTCAGGCAACGCGAGCTATCTGCATGTCGTCACGCGTGACGAAATCACGCCGCGGCGTGCCGCCCTGGGGCGCTGGCTGGTCTGGGGCAGTTTCGTGCTGATGGTGGCGACTTTCGTTGCGCTCTGGTTGGGCCAGAGGGGCACCATCGCGCAGTTTTCCGACAACTGGCGCCCGGCGATCTGGGCTTACCTGTTCTGGGGCACCTGCCTGGGTTTTGCGCAGGTGCTCATCCACGGTGAGCGCGGCAAGCGGTCGTTGTTCCTGCTGCCGGCCGTGCTGTTTACCGTCGCGATGGTGGTGTTTCCCCTGCTGTTCGGACTGACCATCGCCTTTTCCGACTGGAACCTGGCCAGCCCTGATGGGCGCAAGTTCAACGGGCTGGACAACATCCGCCAGATGTGGGCCGATCCGTTCTACTGGAACGCGCTGAAAAACATGGTGTATTACGTTGCCGCGATTCTGGTGGAATACGCGATTGCCTTCGGGATGGCGCTGATCCTTGCGTCGAACATCCGGGCGCGCAAGTTCTTTCGCGTGTCGTTTCTGCTGCCGCTGATGCTGTCGCCGGTGGCGGTCAGCTGGATGGTCGGCAAATCGATGCTCGAGGTGCGTTTCGGCCCTCTGGCCCGACTGGCGCGCTGGCTGGGGTGGGACAGCCCGTCGTTTTTCGGCTCTCCCGAGATTGCCCGCACCATGATCATGGCGATGGACGCCTGGACCTACATCCCGTTCATGATGATCATGATCCTGGCCGGGCTGCAGGCGATCCCGCGCGAGCTGCAGGAAGCGGCCCGGGTCGACGGCGCCGGGGCCTGGCGCGGGTTCTGGGAAGTTACCTTCCCCCTGATGCTGCCGATCTCGATTTCTGCAATCCTGATCCGCATCATCTTCAAATTGAAGATTGCCGACATCATCATCAATGTGACCTCTGGCGGGCCCGGCGGGGCCACCGACAGCGTGACCAGCTTCATCTTCCGCGAGTACCGTGATCGTTCGAATGTCGGATATGGCACATTGCTGGCGATGGTCTACCTGGTGCTGATCGTCATCGCCATCACGGTTTTCATGAAACTGGCCGACCGCTGGATGAACCCGAGATACTGACATGAGCGAGACCCGGATATTTCACGACCACGAAGTCGATCTTGCCTACAAGGCGAAACGCTGGAGCGGCAGGCTGGTGGTCTACGGCCTGTTGCTGTTCTGGACGCTGATCTGCCTGTTCCCGATCTATTGGACGATCACCACGTCGTTCAAGACCGCACCCGACGTGATGCAGGGCAACATGGTGCCCTTTGTCGACTACGAACCCTCCTGGCGCGGCTGGAGATCATTGGGCCTGTCGCCCGACACGATCTTTGCCGAAAGCACCGTGCGCAAAGAATTTCTGAAGCGCTTCACAAACTCGACCATCACCGCATTGGGAGCGTCGGGCCTTGCGGTGATCCTTGGCTCGATGGCGGCCTACGGGTTGTCTCGGTTCAGCTACAGGTTCGGCTTCATGCGCAACCCCGACATTTCATTCTTTTTTCTCAGCCAGCTGATTCTGCCGCCGGTCGTGCTGGCGCTGCCGTTTCTGGTGCTTTACCGCGAGCTGGACCTGCTGGATACCCGTATCGGGCTGATCCTGCTGTATACCCTGACGGTGATGCCGATCGTGATCTGGATCATGCGGGATCAGTTTGCCTCGATCCCGGTCGAGCTGGAAGAGGCCGCGCTGGTCGACGGGATGTCGGTCTGGGGAGCGTTTTTCACCATTGTGCTGCCGATCGCCCTGCCAGGGATGGTGGCGGCGTTCATCCTGTCGCTGGTGCTGACCTGGAATGAGTATTTCTTTGCCGCGCTGCTGACCTCGACCGATGCCAAGACGCTGCCGGTGATGGTGGCCAGCCAGACCGGGAGCCAGGGAATCAACTGGTGGTCGATGGCGGCGCTTTCGACCGCGGCCATCCTGCCGCTGGTGATCATCGGCATCGCGCTGGAGCGCTTCATCATCAAGGGGATGGCAGCCGGGGCGGTAAAATAGCCGCAGATGGTGGCGCGCGGCGCATGGGGTGGAGCCTCCGGCGGGGATATTTGGGCGAAAAAGAATGAGGGGCTTCAGCCAAGATCGTGGGCAATGTCCTTTGTTTGCTCGTAAAGGCGGCGGAACAATGTGTAGTGTTTGTCGAGCACCGGCTGGCGGGTGGCGCTGATGCGGCGGGCTTCGGGGTTCCAATGCGCGATGTCTGCGGGTTTGGCCGCGCCGATGGCCACGGCGGCAAGGAAGGCGTCGCCATAGCTTGCGCCGATGGTTTTTTCGCAGATGATCTGGTCCAGCCCGGTGATGTCGCTGGTGGTCTGTAGCCAGAGCGCGTTTCGGGTGCCGCCGCCGACGGCCATGATGCGCGTCGGGCGCTGGCCGGCCCGGGCGAAGGTTTCGATGGCGTGGTTGGTGCCGAAGGCGATGCCTTCGAGCAGCGCACGGTAGATATGGCCGCGGGTGTGGGTGAGATTCAGCCCGAAGATCGCGCCACGCGCCCGTGGGTCGTGGATCGGGGTGCGTTCGCCCGAAAAATAGGGCAGCACCAGCAGCCCTTCGGCACCTGGCGGAACCGCGCCCGCTTCCCCGGCCAGCGTGGCGAAGGCCTTGTCGCGGGGCAGCTCGCGGGCAAACTGGTCGCGGAACCAGTGGGTGAGCGTGCCCGACGTGGCCAGTCCGGCCATCGAGGCATGCAGACCCTGAAACAGCCACGGCGCAGACCACAGGCGCGCATCGCGCACGGGCTTTACGGTGAGCGCGA
>JALSJL010000224.1 GCA_026989405.1 Marinosulfonomonas sp.
CCATACCGTGGTGAAGGGAGATACGCTTTGGGCGATTGCCAAGACCACGCTGGGGGACGGTAACCTTTACGTCGAGATTTTCGAGGCGAACCGCCCGATGCTGAGCGATCCGGACAAGATTTATCCGGGGCAGGTTCTGCGCATCCCGCAGAAAAGCTGAATATTCGGGATTGTCGAGGCGCTGAAGCGCCCGGCCTGATCGACGCCCATGGCCGCGAGCGGCACGACCGGTCGCGGCCTTTTCCTTGCCGGGGCGTGGTGCTCTTTTTTGCGACGTGATCCTTGCGAAATTTCGGCTTTGCGCGCATCCTGTCGAAAGGCATCAGGGATGCTCGGGACAAGAGCGCAAGGGAGATCCGCGAATGACAAGTTGGGGAGGCGTTGCCGATCGTGACGCAATTGAAAACGAAATGCCGTGGGAAGAGCGCGACATTCCGAAGACCATTTTCCAGTTTGTTCGCAGGACGGCAGAAAAATACGGCGACCGAAACGCCATTTCCTTTCAATTGGAATCGGACCCGAAGGCGAAAGCCGAAACGCTGACCTGGCGTCAGTTTCACGAAAAGACCAATCAGGCAGCGAACCTGTTCCGGTCGCTCGGGGTCGGTGAGACCGATGTCGTGGCTTACATCCTGCCCAATTCCAATGAAACCGCCATCACGATGATTGGCGGGATGATCGCCGGCATCGTCAACCCGATCAACCCGCTGCTGGATGCAGAACAGATCGGCGCGATCCTGCGTGAGACAGGCGCCACGGTCGTGGTGACGCTTCGCTCGTTTCCAAAGACCGATGTCGCGCAGAAAGTAGGCGAAGCAGTGGCGCTAGCCCCCGATGTGCATACGGTTCTTGAAGTCGATTTGCTGCGCTACCTCAGCCCGCCGAAATCCTGGATCGTGCCGTTGATAAGGCCCAAGAACCCGGCAAGGCACAGGGCGAAAGTCCTGAATTTCAATGCGGAACTGGAACGCCAGCCCAAGACGCTGCAATTCGAGGATGCCAAGGGCGACCGCGTTGGGGCCTATTTTCATACCGGTGGCACGACGGGCATGCCCAAGGTCGCCCAGCACCGGTATTCCGGGATGATTTACAACGGCTGGCTTGGCTCGACGATCCTGTTCAAGGAAACCGACAATATCATGTGCCCATTGCCGCTTTTCCATGTTTTCGCAACGCATGTGATCTTCATGGCGATGATCGCTTCGGGTGCGCATGTGGTCTTTCCCACGCCGGCAGGCTATCGCGGCGAGGGTGTGTTCGACAACTTCTGGAAGCTGATCGAACGCTGGAACATCACCTTCATCATCACCGTTCCAACGGCGATCGCGGCGCTGATGCAGCGCCCGGTGGATGCCGATATTTCATCGGTCAAGGTCGCGTTTTCCGGCTCGGCCCCGCTGCCGGTCGAGCTGTTCAAGCGGTTTGAGAAAGCCTGCGGAGTGACCATCGTCGAGGGGTATGGCCTGACCGAAGCCACCTGCCTTGTGTCCTGCAACCCGGTCGACGGTGAACAGAAAATCGGCTCGGTTGGTATTCCTTTTCCGTATTCCGAGGTCAGGATCCTCGATTGCAGCGAAGACGGCAAGACCTGCACGGAAATGGGCGTCGATGAGGTCGGAGAGATTTGCGTTCACAACCCCGGTGTATTCGTTGGACATACCTACACCGAGGCCGACAAGAATGTCGGGTTGTTTGCAGACCAGAAGTATCTGCGCACCGGAGACCTTGGGCGAATCGACGAAGACGGCTTCTTGTGGATAACCGGACGCGCCAAGGATCTGATCATCCGTGGCGGACACAATATCGACCCGGCGGAAATCGAAGACGCGCTGGCCAGTCATCCGGCCGTGGCATTCGCGGGCGCGATCGGGCAGCCCGATGCCTTTGCCGGGGAACTGCCTTGTGTCTATGTCGAACTGGTGGATGGGGCTGACGTCAGTGAGGACGAACTGATGGAACACGCGAAAAAGCACATCCACGAGCGCGCGGCCCATCCCAAGTATCTTGAAATTCTGCGGGAGCTCCCGAAAACTGCCGTTGGCAAGATCTTCAAGCCGGACCTGCGCAAGCGCGCGATCGCCCGGGTCTATGACAAGGCCCTGGCAGATGCCGGGCTGAATGCCCGCGTCCGGGAGGTCGTGGAAGACAAGAAACGCGGACTTGTGGCGCGTCTCGAGAAAACGGGCGAAGTCGATGACGCCGCAGTCAAGGCAACGCTTGGGGAATTCACGCGCCCCTGGGAATGGGCCGGTTAGAAGAGTTCCGAGATCAGCAACATTTGTTGAAAATTCAGGGCACATACCCGGCGTGATTTGCGTTGCGTTAACCTTTTGCCGCGACCATGGCGTGAAACAGACACAATTGTGCCGCAATTGGCTGGTGCACTGGCTTTGGGGAATGAGGACTGAAAAGGTATGGTGATCCTTTTTGTTATGCTCGGTATTCTGTTCGGATCGGTTGCGGCCGGTCTGACGGTCGGGTTTGGTGGCACAATCTGGCTTGCGATACTTGCCTATTCGATGATTGGTTCGATCACCGTGGTAGGCGCAGCCGCCTTGGTCTTCTTTCTTCGCGATCCAGAGGCCGCGCGGCCAAACTGGGATACCGGACCAGACGAGGCTGACACAGCGCTGTCGGTCTGATTGGCGCACAAATACGCCGTTTGCCTGAGGTCTGGCTGGGCTTTTGCCCGCAAGTTCCGAAAACAGTATCGAAATTTTCAACAAACCTGCCGACGTCGGCGCTTGGCTGGGCCGGCGGATCATCGGTTGATG
>JALSJL010000225.1 GCA_026989405.1 Marinosulfonomonas sp.
CGACAAAACCGATTTTCAGGGTCGGGTTCTGGGCCATGGCGAATGTGGGCAGCATGGCGAGTGCCGTAGCTGCGACCGTGGATTTCAGAAGTGTCCTGCGTTTCATTTTTCCTCCCTGATGCGCCTGGCATCGTTCTCTTGCTGGTTGGACTCGTTTCATGGGCCCTCTTGGCGGGGCTTGCTGCCCGGGCGGCGCGATCTTTCAGACAGTTCCGCAAGCAGACAATTGCCGACAATATGAGAATCGTTAACAATCCTTGTCAACTATTTTGTGTCTTCTCGTTGGCATGATATCGATTTTTCATCCACGATTGACGATGCGCTCCGATCAATGCACACAGAAGACAAGCGAATTTTTCAGGAAAAGGTAAAAATGCAATCCGAATCGGCACTCACCCCTCAGTCGTTCGCAACCGACCCCGATGAACAACTGATCGTCGAACGCATCAGTGCCGCGGTGATGGAGCAGCGCCTTCCGCCCGACACCAAGCTGAGCGAAAGCAAGCTGTGCGACGCCTTCGGGGTCGGGCGCATGCATGTGCGCCGCGCGCTCCTGCTGCTGGGCAGCCAGGGGATCGTGACGCTCAAACCCAACCGCGGCGCCTTTGTCGCCAGCCCTGAACCGGAAGAGGCCGACGAGGTCTTCGAAAGCCGCATCCTGATCGAAACCGCGCTGGTTGCAAAGATGACGGACGGGCTGGATGACGAGATACTTCAGGGGCTGGAAAGACATCTGGAAGCCGAGAAAAACGCCCGCAACAGCCAGGACCGGCCCGAGGTGATCCGCCTGTCCGGCGAATTCCACGTTCTGCTGGCCGCCGCCAGCGGCAACCGGACCCTGGCCCGCGTTGTGCGCGAACTGGTCATGCGCAGCTCGCTGATCGTCGCGCTGTTCGGCCCGCCCGGCGGCGTCAGCTGCCCGGAGGATGAGCACCCGAGGATACTGGCGGCACTTGCTCGGCGCGATGTCGATGCCGCCAGCCGGCTGCTGGCTGCCCATCTGCGCCATATTCAGGGCGGCCTGGATCCGAATGTCGCCAGGCCCGAACACCAGAATCTGGCGCGGATACTGGGCCTTACCTGAAGACAAATACAAAGGTCGCGATGCCTCTCTGACATCGGGAGCGCATTCGGGTGAAATCAAGAATGATTCTGCCCCGGCACATGCGGGAGTCAAGCCTGGCGCACTGCGCAATCGCCGACAAATTTCCCAGCCGGCAGGTTGCAGAGATCCATTCTCCGCCCCTCCTACCGGGATATTCGCATGGGCCGGGTGGAGGCGGAATGGTCTGGCGCGGTGCCGGGCGGAGAATATGGCGAGCAGGGCGAGGCGTAGGGCGGGCTTCAGCCCGCCGGCGTTGCGGTGGATCGGCGTGGGTTTTTGGGGATTGTGTGGAAATGGCGGGCTGAAGCCCGCCCTACGGGGTGGTATCCTTTAGCGGCCGAATATCTCTCTTTCAAACCTTTCCTCATCAAAAAAACTTACGTATTGGCTGAACATTTCTTGTACTTTTTCGTCATTTAGCAAGACTCGTCCGGCGGAGCTGGCAAGAGATTTGAAGGCAGAAACGATAGCGAATTCACCCTCGTATCTAGCAGCTTCACGGGCTTCTAAGAGGCAGTCATTAAGGAATAATCTTTCCGTGAAAGCAGCCATATCCATTTGAACGTCTCTAATTCTAGACGTATCTATTGAAACTAACGAACTCGCTGCCGGGTGTGATGCATATGCGAGAACTATCCAACGCACCAAAATTTCCTGATCTGCATTAACTGTTGATGACACCAAGCATTTGGCAAGAGTATCCGAGTAGGGGCCGGCTCGAACCGGCGTACCGTATGCCAAAGTTGCAACGATCAACATAGTTGCTAACAAAGAGACATACCTTTTTCTATCAAACATCCCCTCACCTCACAAACTTCTTGAACTTTACCCGCTTCGGCTCCAGCGCGTCCACCCCGAGGCGCTTCTTTTTGTCTTCCTCGTAATCGGCGAAGTTGCCCTCGAACCATTCCACATGCGCTTCGCCCTCGAACGCCAGGATATGGGTGCAGAGCCGGTCGAGGAAGAAGCGGTCGTGGCTGATGATCACGGCGCAGCCGGCGAAGGTTTCGATGGCGTCTTCCAGCGCGCGCAGCGTCTCGACGTCAAGGTCGTTGGTGGGCTCGTCGAGCAAGAGCACGTTGCCGCCTTCCTTGAGCAGTTTCGCCAGGTGCACCCGGTTGCGTTCGCCGCCCGACAAGAGCCCCACGGGTTTCTGCTGGTCGCCGCCCTTGAAGTTGAAGGCCGAACAATAGGCGCGGCTGTTCATCTGGGCGTCGCCCAGTTCGATCACCTCGGCGCCGCCCGAGATTTCCTCCCACACCGTCTTTTCCGCATCCAGCGCGTCGCGCGACTGGTCCACATAGGCCAGCTTGACCGTGTCGCCGTAGGTGACGGTGCCCGCGTCGGGCGCTTCCTGTCCGGTCAGCATGCGAAACAGCGTGGTCTTGCCGGCGCCGTTGGGGCCGATGACGCCGACGATGCCGCCCGGGGGCAGCGAGAACGAGAGGTCCTCGATCAGTTGCTTGTCGCCCATGTGCTTGGCGAGGCCCTCGACCTCGATCACCCTGGAGCCCAGGCGCGGGCCGTTCGGGATGATGATCTGGGCGCGGGAAAGTTTCTCGCGCTCGGACTGGCCGGCGAGTTCGTTGTAGCGCTCGATCCGGGCCTTTTGCTTGGACTGGCGGGCCCGCGCGCCCTGGCGCATCCATTCCAG
>JALSJL010000226.1 GCA_026989405.1 Marinosulfonomonas sp.
CGAAAGCTATCACCCCGGAACCCGGCTGGAGCTGCGGTTGCCAAATGAACTGCGCCCGCATTTCACCGGTCTGTTCCCACATCTGAAGCATACTGACGGGTTTGGCCCGCTTCGCCACCCAAGGCGCGACTGAACGGGCGTCACCTGTCTCAGGCGTCCTGTTGCAGTCGGTCTTCAAGAACTTCAAACGGGACGCCCGGTTCATCCTTTGCGCATCTTATGACCAATGATGTCTTGACGCTCGCCACATTGTCGGCGGCCGTCAATTCATCGGTCAGAAAACCCTGGAATGTCGAAAGATCGGGGGCCACGCATTTCAGAACGAAATCGACTTCGCCATTCAGCATGTGGCATTCGCGCACCAAGGGCCAGCTGCGGCACAGATTTTCGAACGCGTTCAGGTCGCTTTCCGCCTGACTTTGCAGCCCGACCATGGCAAAGACCTGAACTTCGAAACCAAGCGCGCGGGCATCCACATCCGCGTGGTAACCCCGGATATAGCCTTCTTCCTCGAGCGTTCGCACCCGGCGCAGGCAGGGCGGTGCGCTGATGCCGACACGCCGGGCCAGTTCAACATTGGTCATCCGTCCGTCAGCCTGCAATTCCGCAAGTATCTTTCGATCGATCGGATCAAGTCTGCTCATTTCGGGTCAGGCCTCTTGTTTTGGTTTTCATCTTTTAAGTTTTGACCACCCGATACGCAATAAAATTTCACCGGCCAGCAAGAATCTTTCGTCATTTCCGCCGCGTGCCGAATTTGTCGCAGGGGTTTCCACCGCCTGCACCGATGGCTATATGCCATGCGACCAAATCATTTTCGGGGGCTGCCATGTCTGACACCAAACATTCCAAAGTTCTCATCGTCGGATCAGGTCCGGCCGGATACACCGCCGGCATCTACGCCAGCCGCGCCATGCTTGAGCCGGTTCTTGTCCAGGGGATGCAGCCCGGCGGCCAGTTGACCATCACGACCGAGGTCGAAAACTGGCCCGGTGACACCGAAGTCCAGGGGCCCGACCTTATGGTGCGCATGGAAGCCCATGCCAAGGCGATGGGAACCGAGGTGGTTTCGGATATCATCCTCGAGCTTGATCTCGACAGCCGCCCCTTCACCGCAAAAGGCGACAGCGGCACAACCTACACGGCCGACGCGCTGATCCTTGCGACCGGAGCACAGGCGCGTTGGCTTGGCCTGCCGTCCGAGGAAAAGTTCAAGGGCTTCGGCGTCTCGGCCTGCGCGACCTGCGACGGGTTTTTCTATCGCGGTCAGGATGTCGTTGTGGTCGGCGGCGGCAATACCGCGGTTGAAGAGGCGCTGTTTCTGACCAAGTTCGCAAACAAGGTGACACTGATCCACCGGCGCGACGAGTTGCGCGCCGAAAAAATCCTGCAACATCGCTTGTTCAAGAACGAAAAGGTCGAGGTTCTGTGGGATCACGAACTCGCAGAGGTCTTTGGCTCGGAAAACCCGCTGGCGGTCGAAGGTGTGCGCGTGAAAAACGTGAAGACCGGCGACATCTCGGAAATTCCCTGCAAGGGCGTTTTCATTGCAATCGGCCACAAACCGGCATCAGAGCTGGTTCAGGGCAAGCTTGAGACCCGCCAGGGCGGCTATGTCGTCACGGCACCGGACAGCACGGCCACATCGGTTCCCGGCGTTTTCGCTGCGGGCGACCTGACCGACGACAAGTTCCGCCAGGCCGTGACCAGCGCCGGCATGGGCTGCATGGCCGCGCTCGAGGCCGAGCATTGGCTGGCCGAGCAGGAAGACGACTGATCGCGGTCGAAACCACCTTTTCGGGCCGTCACTGGCGCATTCTGTTTGCCGACCGGCAGGCCGAGGCGCTGGCGGCGGCCCGCGATCCGGAGGGGTGGTTTCACCATGACAGGCAGCCCGCGCTTCATGCCTGCCTCACGCGCAACGCGGCCGCGTTGGCGGTCGACAGCTATTGTCGGCATGACGGCCCGCCCCGAGTGATCGTGCCGCTGTGGCTGGAGCGAGCGCAGCTCTTGGATTTTCGTGATCCGGAAACCAATGCGGCGCTCGGGCTGGACGATGATGAAACCACGATGAACTGGCGCAATCACCGGGCCGCAAACAGCTGAATTTCCGGATTTATCCGACTGAGCCCCCGATTTTCCATCCCCATGCTTGATAAACGCCCCATTCGCGGGCTATTGCGCCTGCATTGATGTGCCGTTCGGCACCCGAGCAGTCAAAGAGGCGCACACCAGATGCAGTTGCAAAATCTCGTCCCGATCCCCGAGCTCTATGTGTCTTATGAGTCCGCCCAGAAGCTGAAGCAGGAGGCCGCCGGGTTGCCCAGCTGGGATCTGTCTCCGCGCCAGATCTGTGATCTGGAACTGCTGATGAACGGCGGCTTCAACCCGCTCAAGGGGTTTCTGAGCGAGACCGACTACAACAGCGTCGTCGAGAAAATGCGCCTGGAAAATGGCGCCCTCTGGCCAATTCCGATCACGCTCGACGTCAGCGAAAAATTCGCCGAGACCATCGAGCCGGACCAGGACATCGCGCTGCGCGACCAGGAAGGCGTGATCCTTGCTATCATGTCGATCAGCGACAAATGGATGCCGGACAAGGCGCGCGAAGCCGAAAAGGTGTTCGGCGCTGACGACATTGCCCATCCGGCGGTCAACTACCTGCACAATACAGCCGGCCCGGTCTACCTGGGCGGCCCGATCACCGGCATTCAGCCGCCTGTTCACTATGATTTCCGGGCCCGCCGCGATACACC